>NZ_JBWLKM010000011.1:0-131828 GCF_059026085.1 Streptomyces sp. a15
ACCGACCTCATCGAGGGTTGCCTCGCCGAAACCGGCCTCTCGCTCAACACGACAACTGAACGGAAAGGTCAGTAACACGGCCATCTCCCGCGTGCTCCCGCAGCCCGTCGGTAATGCGCCGGCACCGGGGTTCCGTCCGCTCGCTCGTACCTGTCAATCCACGGCATCTACTGCCTCCCCCTCGTCGTGATCCCCGCGCAACAGACCATGTTTGCATCCACCGCCGACAGCGCTTCGCCCACAACTACACGAATTCGTAAGGCAGTTGGACGCCACAGGCACAGGCCACCCTGCGCGCAGCCTTGGATTTGTGGACTGCCCTCGTGTGAGTCGTCTGTACTCACGACCGTCCCAGTCCGGCTACACATGTGACAGTGTGAGGGGCGCGCCGTGTCTGCACCCTCAGCTCGCCGCCCGCAGGCTGTGCGCGGACCCACTGAGGGATGAGCTCGGCTCAGACCGTTCAAGGGAGGACACCTCACTTGCGGTTGTCCGTACTATCGCTACGACAGGGCACTGTGCATGAGTACGGCTGCCGCCCGGAGACACCGGTGCGGGCCGGCACACACATGGCAGGCTCTTCAGCTACGGCCCTTGGCCGAGGAAAGGTTGTGCATCCCATGTCCGAGAACGCTTCCGCTACCGAACTGACATCGCAGTACACCGCTCAAGTCAGTGCCGACCTCGAACGCAACACCAAGGAGCAAGAACGTATCGGTGGGGAGATTGCCGCCCTGCAGGAGCAGTTGGCAGCCCTCCAGCGTGACCACAAGGTCCTCGTCAGCATTCAGCGCGCGCTCGACACGGCGCCGGCTTCCACCGAGCCCGTGGCCCCGTCGGACACTGTCCCGGTGCCCGCGCCTCGCAAGAAGTCTGCCGCCAAGACCGGCCCGGGCACACGGGCCCGGACGAAGAAGACCGCCGCCAAGTCCCGCCCCGCCGCGGCGGCCAAGCCGACCGCCGAGAAGCCGGCCGACACCGCGGAACCCGCCAAGACCGCGCCGCCGACGCTGGTCGAACTGGTCCGCCGCCACCTCGCCGAGCAGAGCGAACCGCGTTCGGCGGCGGAGATCGCCACGACCCTCGGCCAGACCCATCCCGACCGCAACATCAAGACGACCGTGGTGCGCACCACCCTCGAAGGGCTGGTCGCCCGCAACCAGGCACAGCGCTCCAAGCAAGGCGCCTCCGTCTACTACACCGCACCCGACGCGCAGGCGGCATCACCGCAGGCCGAGGAGCAGCCCGCACCTGCCGACGCCTGAGCTGACAACGCCGATCCGCGCAGGCGGTCGGTGATCCGCCCGGTCCCGGCCGCCACCGCGTCCCAACACCGCCGCAGCCCTGGATGTCTTCGGTCGGACGCCGCAGGAAGAGTAAGCATCCGGGAACGGCTGTTGGTCGCCGGGGTTGCTGGAGCCCTGGCTCTCGTACAGCCAGCGTCCTGACCTTGGTGCGGGTCGGATCCAACTCGCACAGGGCCAGGGTGCGCATGCCTTCCTCAGCCGCCTCGTCGTCCGGGAGGGGGCCGAGCATGCCACCCACCAGGCGGAGCCCTTGGTCACAGCATGGAAGCGAAGGCGTGCGCTGCGGCCTGCCGTCGGCGAGCGCCCCGGTACCGTTCATGCCGGCCGACCGCGCAACATGCTTCGCAGCGTGACGCGAGGTCTTCGATCAACTGTGCACCGGCCCGCCCAGAGGGGCGTCAGACCCGTTCCAGGGGCCGATGCGGCCCGCTGGGAAGCTCCGTCTTGATCGTGTCTCCGGGGCGCACCGTGCCGCCTTCCTTCACGATGCTCATGATTCCGGCCTTGCGCACGATGTTGCCGGCTTCGTCACGGCCGACGACCTGTTTCAGGAGCCCGTCCTGGAAGTTGTCGATCTGCAGGCAGGGATTGCGCAGTCCGGTCACCTCGAGGACTGCCTCGTCGCCGATGTGGAGCAGGGTGCCGACGGGCAGGCCAAGCAGATCAATGCCGCGGGTAGTGATGTTCTCCCCGAGCTCACCGGGTGCCACCGGGAATCCTTCGTCGCCGACCTCGGCGAAGAGCTCCTCATGGATGAGGTGGACCTGACGCAGGTTCGGCTGCGTAGGATCCTGCGCGACCCGCGAGCGGTGCTTGACCGTCACACCGGCGTGTACGTCGCCTTCAACACCGAGCCCGGCGAGCAGCGTGATGCTGTCCCGGTTCGGCTTGGTGAATGAGTACTCGCCGTTGCTGCTGACCGCCGTCACTATTGCGCTCATACCTCGCGACCCCCTCCTGACCAACACTGATCACCACGACCCTACCCTCGGATCTCCAAGCGCAGCAGTCGCCGTCAAAGCGAGGATGGGAAGTCGCGCGCCCGTCCGAAAGGCCGATGTCCGCAAGGCCGATGTCCCGCAAGGCCGGTGTCCGCAAGAGCGGGAGCCACCCGGCTGCGTCGGCCCGCGCCGGCCGCGGACGCGGACGCGGTCGTCACCGGTGATGCGGATCCTTCCGCGTCCGTCCTCCACGTACGACGCGGGACTATGCCGTGAAGGCATCCGCGTGCTCCGCAGCCCACCGGGCGAAAGTGCGGGCCGGGTGGCCGGTGACCTTCTCGACGGTGTCGGCGACCGTACGGCCCACTTCCGGAGTGTTCCCGTACGCCTCGAGGAGAAAGCCGATGACGTCCTGAGGGTGGCCCGCCGCCCGCCATTGCGCGACGGCCTGCTCCTCGGTCAGCTCCACCAGGGGGATCTCCCGGCCGCGGGCGGCGGCGATGGTCGCCACCTTGTCGCCGACGGTCAACAGCTCAGGGCCGGTGATCACGTACTCCTGGCCCGCGTGTCCCTCCTCCGTGAGCGCGACCGCGGCGACGGCCCCGATGTCGCCCTCGTGGACCATGGCGCTCAGTCGGGCCACGAACGGCTCGCGGACTTCGTCCGAGGCCACGATCTGGTCCGCCCACTCCAGGGCGTTGGCCATGAACTCGACCGGCATGAGAACGGTCCAGTCCACACCGTCGTCGGCCCGCACGGCGTCCTCCAGCAGGGTCGGCCCGCCACCGTGCAGCACGGTGACCCGGCGTACGCCGGCCGCGCGGGCCAGCTCCAGGATCCGCGGGCCGGTCTCCAGCGGGGCGAAGTAGGCCCCGCCGAAGGTGATCAGATGGAGGCCGGTGACGCCCTCCAACGCCGGGATCAAACTGTCGGGTGCGGTCAGATCGCCCTGGACGACCTCGACACCGGCCTGGAGGTCTGCCGTGGCCGCATCCCGGGTGAGGGCGCGAACCGCGTGCCCGCGGGCGAGCAGTTCGGCGACGACCTGACGGCCGACGGTTCCGGTGGCGCCGGCGACAAGGATCTTCTGTGTCTGTGTCATGGCACGACCGTAGGGACCCTTGCGGTCAGCTTCTGTCCGCAAGGGTCCGTCTTTCATACGGACGCTCGCCGAGCGGGGTGGTGAACGCCTTCACGGTCATTCTCAGGCAGGACGGGGACGGGGACAGGGCCGGGGTCACGCCCGTGAGATGCACGAAGGAGTTGACCCCGGCCGGCCCCGTATCGGACCTCAGCGACGGGCCAGCGCCAGCACACTCAGACCGAACATCAAGACGCCCAGGGGGAGATGGACCGACGGTACGTGCGCGATGCCGAGCACGACCTGAACCGAGGCGAGTACGAGGAAACCCGACGCGTGCCAGACAGGCCGGGGCGAGCCGCCGCCCGGCTTCCACGCCAAGACCGCCGCGAGCACGTACAGCATCGACGCCCCGTACATCACACGGGCTCCGACACTGTGCAGCACCTCTCCGTAGGACGAGGTCAGCAGCAGTCCGGCAGAGACCGCCTGAAGGAAGATGGTCAGGGTCTGCAGGGCGATCGCGATCTGCAAGAACGAGGAGCTGCGCTGTGCGTTCGCCGTCGCCGTCGCCTGAGTAGTCATGCCACAGTCCCCTTTTCCGCCCTCGGGCAGCAGATCGATAAGGTCTCACCAGCCCGACGACACGGGCCCGCGAAAGGTAAGGCGAGGGGGCGGCCGGAAGCATGGGGACTGTCGGGACCAGCGGAGATGAGATATCCGGCGAGCGACGCCAACTGATCAATGTCGCGTACCGGTTGCTCGGTTCGGTGACCGAGGCCGAGGACGCCGTACAGGATGCCTACACACGCTGGTACGGGCTGCCCCGCAGCCGGCAGGAGGAGATCCTGTCCCCCGGTGCCTGGCTGACGACGGTGACCAGCCGTATCTGCCTGGACCTGCTCGGCTCGGCGCGGGCCCGCCGTGAACGCTATGTCGGCGCATGGCTGCCCGAGCCGCTGCCCGACCGCACCGAGTGGGACCACGCGGGCGGCTCCGATCCCACCGGCCCTGCGGATCCCGCCGACCAGATCGTCCTGGACGAGTCGGTGGCCATGGCCTTCCTCGTCGTCCTGGAGTCGATGACGCCCGCCGAGCGGGTGGCGTTCGTCCTGCATGACGTCTTCCGGTACCCGTTCGCCGAGATCGCCGACGTTCTCGGCCGGACCCCTGCGGCTTGCAAGCAGTTGGCGGCCTCCGCCCGGCGGCGGGTGAGCGTCGCGCGCGCTCCGGTGACGGCGACCGGCCGGGCCGACGTGGTGAGGCACGTCAAAGAGGCGTGGGAGGCCAAGGACATCGCAGCCCTCGTCGGTCTGCTCAACCCGGCCGCCGTGATGACCGCAGACGGCGGCGGCATGGTCGGCACCGTCCTGCGCCCGGTCGAGGGCGGCGCGCGTATCGCCCAGTACATGGTCGCCATTGCCGACAGGGCTCCGGGCCTCGAACTCCTGGAGCGGTCGGTCAACGGTGTGCCGGGCCTGGTGGCCCAGCGTGCCGGCGTCGTCGTGACCGTAGCCTCGTTCGACGTCTCCGACGGGCGCGTCACCCGGATCTGGGCGGTCCGCAACCCGGAGAAGCTGCGGCTGTGGGCCGAGTCCGGTCTTCGCGAGAAGTCCGGCGAGTAACTCCGGCCGGTACTGCGTGCGACGCAGCCGGTGTTTCACGATGTCCCGGAGCTGGTCCCTGAAGGGGTGAGGCATCTTCACCCTCCAGGGACGAGAGCAGTCAGGGGCGCACCACGGCCTGAACGTACGGCACCAGTCGGACCGGGCCCATGAGGCCGTACGCCTGGCGGGCGGCGGCGCCGAAGACGGTCGGCTGGGCGACCCGGAGGCGGTTGATGAGCGGGGTCGCCACCTCGACCTCGATCACATTGTCGCCGCGCCGCAGATGCCCGCCCAGGTCGACGACCGGGTGGAGCCGGTCGGCGGGGGCCAGCCGGGTGCCGTTGACGGTGACGCGGAAGGTGTCGCTGACCTGGCCCAGTTCGAGATATGCGCCGTGGGCCGAGGTCCAGTGGCGGGGCAGGACGACGGTGGTGCGGTAGCGGCCGATGCCTGCGGAGTCGGCCAGTTCGGGGATCTGGGACCAGGGCAGCAGGGTGTCGAGGGTGAGTGTGCGCCGGACGATGTCGGTACTGGTCGCGTCGGCGCCGGGGTGCCAGTCCTCGACGTCGAGCCGCCAGCGGTCCGGTGTGACGGGGTCGGGCACTGCGGGCACGGTGGTGGGCGCCGTACGGCCGTCGGAGAACCGGGTGGTGTACGTTCCCGCGGCCGCGGCGCGCACGGCCAGGCCGCGGTCGGTGAACAGCACCCGGTCGGCGTCGCCGGACACGGCGTGCGGGCGGCTGCCGTTGCGGTCTCCGAAGAGTCCCGGTCTGCCGAGCGCGATGACGGTGGCCTGGCCGGGGACGAGGGTGACGCGCACGGTGATCGTGTCGTCGTCCTCGGTGTAGCGGGCGATGCGGGTCGCCTCGCCCGTCCACGGGTCGAGCAGGTAGGGGACGGTGGTGCCCCGCCGGGTGCGGCGCAGGGTGACGTCGTGGTCGATGGTCGCCACGGGCGGCCTGACGGTCTCGGCGTGCTTGCCATTGCAGAGGTAGTAGAAGTCGGTGTCGCCGCTGACACGGTGGTTGTTGAGGAGGGTGGAGGGTGTGGCGTAGCGGGCGTCGGGGGTGATGCCGAGGGCGGTGAGGGCGTGGCCGACGGCGGCCTTGTCCGTGACGGCGGTGACGTGTGGCAGGGCGAGGAGGCGGGCCAGTACCTCGCGCAGCGCGTCCGTCTCGTTCTGGTCGGGCACGCCAGGGGTGAGCGCCTGGTCGAAGGCACCGAGCAGGACCATCGGCAGTCCGGCCCGGGCCAGCCTCAGCAGCTTGCGGGCGTCGTCCAGGGCGAGGGTCGGGGTGGAGCCGTAGAAGAAGTCTCCCTCGACGAACAGGGCCTTGTAGGCGGGGCCGTCCGGGGCGAGGCGGCCACCGGAGACGTGGGCGGCCGGCAGGTCGAGGAGCGGTCCGCTGAGGAACTGGTGGGTCCAGCCGAGCGGTACGCCGGTCGCGGTGAACCAGGAGGCGCCGATGCCGGTGGCGGTGTAGCCGGTCTGCTGGAAGACGGCGACGTCGGCGCGCGGGGTGCCGGTCTGCAGTACCTGATGCACCCGGCCGAGATAGCCGGCGATGTCCTCGGCGTGCCGCCAGGTGGGCTGCCGGGGCCCCCAGGACTCTCCGTAGCCGGCCGCACCGTTGTAGGGGCTGAAGGCGGCGAAGCCGGGCCAACTCACCCCGGGGGCGGTGGCGTACGAGAAGCCGTGCACGACCGTCTGGTTGACGCCGGCCGCGTAGGCGCCGCCCATGGTGCGCAGGAACCTGTCCCAGGTCGTGCTGTACGCGGAGCCGTTGTAGGCGCCAGATTCGCAGGACAGCACCGTGTGCCCGGCCATGTCCCGACCGCCGGCCAGGCAGCGGTAGTCGTCCAGGTTCTTGAAGCCGAGCGACTCCCCCTCGGCGATGTCGAGGATCGCTGCGGAGGCGATGGCGTCGGTCTGCAGGCCGTACGGCTGCGAGCGCAGCGACATGCCGAGCGAGTGCGCCCAGTTGCGCAGGGCGGTGACGTGGTGGGTGTTGAACAGGTGGGAGACGGTCTCCCAGAAGTCGTGCCGGATCTGCCGGGTGAGCTGCGCCTCGAACGCGAAGACCTGGTTGCTGTTGTCGAGGACGAGGGCGGGCAGGTACGGCAGGAGGGAGCGGCCGGTGCGCTGTTCGAAGGCGTCGGGCAGGGCGGAGGTCCACACGAGGGAGTCGGTCTCGAGCTCGATGGAGTCCTCGAAGAAGGCGCCGCCCGCGGCCTTGAGCAGTCGCCGCATGGTGCCGGTCAGGACGGCGCGTTCCCAGAAGTCGGTGACGGCGGCGGTGCCGGCGGGGCTGAAGTGGTCGACGACGTGGGCAGTCGGGGAGGAGTGCGGGCCGGACTCGGGTTGTTGGCCTGAGCCGCGCTGCCAGTAGGAGATCAGCACCCAGTCGCCCTCCGCGGGGGCGGTCCAGGTCAGAGCGCCGTCGCGGACGGTGGTGGTGAGGTCTACGACACTGGCGAGGTCGAGGCCGGTCTCCTTGCGGGTGGCGTTGGCGGGCTCGACGCGGGCGGCCTGGACGGCGAGCAGGCGGCGCCGGGTGACTGCGGAGGCGGCCTCGTGCACGGGCTCGGGAACCGGTCCCCGGTAGGTGGCGCCGGCGGCCACGGAGGTGCGGCCGTAGGCGAGTTCCTGGGCGGCGGTGTCGTCGTCGGGGGTGACGCCGGGGACGGCGGCGGGCCAGCTGGGGCCCAGGGTGAGGTCGATGGTCAGGCCGCGTCGGGCAGCCTGGCGCAGGGCTGCCTGGACGCCGTCGCGCCAGGGGGCGCTGCCCCAGCCGTGGTGAGCGGTGTCGAGGACGGACTTGTCCTTGATGCTGTGGTGGACGGCGGCGATCTCGGCTCCCCCAAAGCCGACGTCGGCGATCTGGTCGACCTCACGGGCGATCTCCGCCGGGTCGACCAGACCGTCCGGCCACCACCAGCGGAACTTGGGACGCACGGACCGGGGTGACGTGGCGAACCAGTCACCGGACAGGTCCTGACGACCGGTCAGGGGAGCGGCGCCGGCATCCGTAGAGCCGACTGCGGCGAACGCCGTGGCGGCGCCTGCGGCCAAGGAGGCCGTGAGCACCGTGCGCCGGGATATCCCGCCACGCTGCGGGATGGGCTTCTGCATGTGTCGCCCCAAATGGTTGAATCGTTTCAATTCCCTGTAAACGCGGGAACGCTAAGCCCGGGATCCCCGAGGGGTCAAGATCGGCGCCGCAAATCCCCACCGTGCGCGATCCTTTGACTGTGATGCTCCAGGCCTTTGCCGACTCGGATTCACGGGTACATTCGGCACACCCTGGGACATGTGCCGGTCGGCAGGACATGGAGCTACACCATCGGCCTGACGGTCAACGGCAGCACCACGAAGGGGGCGCGGGTCGCGTTCTGCGGGCTGAACGTCTCGCACGGCTGACAAGGCGCCGCGTGAACGGGGCCCGGACGTGTCTCCCCTTCGGGGGAATCACCCGACGCGTCATCAGCGGGGCATCCCTGCGATGCCCCGCCGATGCCTGTCGTCACTCGTCACCGCAGTCCGGCGAGGAACGGTGCGAGGGTGCGGGTCAGGGTGTTGTGCCGCGCGGCGGCGAACAGCGGGTCGAGATGGTTCATCCCCTCGTCTGTCTCGTATCTTCCGTGCGGGATACGGGAGTTGGCCACGACCTCGCGCGCCGACGACACGATCGTCCCCTGCGCGTAGCTCGTCTCGAAGACGTAGAGCGGTGTGTCCAGGCTCCCGGTGTGCAGCAGCCGCAGCCCCAGTGAGCGGGCCAGGTCGGTGTCGGCGTAGGGATCGACGACGTCGAGGTCCACCGACAGCCGGGACGGCCAGTACCACTCCCACACGGCCGGCTCCGGGCCACCCGCGTACGCCGTCGCGACACGGCTGATGGGGGTGATGCCCGTGTCGACCCAGCCGCGCGGGTCGCCGCTGTCGGCGAGGTGCCCCGAGTGGACGCTGATGTCGTTCGGCCAACCGAATCCGGCGTCCACCAAGGTGCCCAGCAGACCGGCGTTGGTGACGGGATACGGCGGCCGCAGCGCGTCGGGCATCCGGGGCTGGAGGACCGAGCGGCCGTCCGGGTCGCGGTGTGCGTACCAGCCCGCGAGCTGGTACCAGATCTGTGTGCTCTCCGCCCGGCCGCCCAGCCCGACTCCGCTCAGGGTCATGTCGAAGACCGCCCCGCCTTCAATGCGGGCCAGCCGCTCCCGCACCTCCTCCGGTGAGTTGTGCACCGGCTGTCCGGTCCCCTCGAACGCTCCGCGCACGCCACCGTCGACAAGTACGAGCGCGGTGAGGTCCCGGTACCCCGGGCGGCCGTCGAAGTCCCAGGCCGCGTAGGCCATCGCGGTGGTGGCGCCCCAGGAGTGGCCGCCGAGCACCACCCGCCGCCGGCCGCCACCGGCCGCGGCCCGTACGACCGTACGCAGGTCCTCGACGGTGCGGGCGAGGCCCCAACGAGCGGCGAAGGCGGAGGCTGCGGGCTCCTGAGTGCGGTAGTGGCCGTCCAGGTAGTACCCGGCAGGGTCCTCGGTGGTGAACCCCGAGCGGTCGGCCAGGTTCTCCTCGCGTCGGTCGAACGCCCACACCTGCACACCGGGCACCGCCTGCACGAGGTCACGGGCGAGCAGGCGGAAGTCGCCCGCCGCCCCGAACATCCCCGGAACCAGCACCACCACCGTGTGTGCCGTGTCCGGACCGACCTTGAGCACATGGACCCGGTCCGATCCTGCCGGACCGCCCCCGCCGGCCACCGCCAGCGGGACGTACGGCTCGCGCTCCCGCCCGGTGGCGACGGCCGGGCCGGTCGGCAGGGACGTGAGGGCGAGCCCGCCGACGAGCCCGCCCAGCATCGCCCTGCGCGGCAGTCCCCCCGTCATGAGGCGCACCCGCCGACCCGCTCGGTGCTCAGCGCCACGTCGTCCATGCGGACGTCGTACGCCGACGGTGTGGGGTCGGACTGGTACAACTGCCAGCCCAGCTTGAGTGTGTCGAAGGTCGGGAAGACGAAGTCGTCGGTCGTGCCGCCGTGTTCCTTCGTGGACACGGTCAACTCGGACTGCTCCGCGCCGTCCAGGTAGACGGTGACGCGGTTGTCACTCGCGTCGAGGTGGAACTCGACGCACTGCCATGTCGCGGCCGTCGCGGGAGCGGAGGTCTTCCAGGCGGTCCAGTCCCCGGTCGGGCCCAGATCGGAGCCGACTCCCCAGAAGTTGGCCTGGGAGGTGGGCACGTACTGGCCGCCCAACGGGCGTACCAGCGTGGGGACATCGGAGCCGGATGCCTCCGCGATGGTCCAGTGCGCCCAGTCCGGGGCCGTCGGGAAGTCGTTCACGCGCAGCCGCAACCGGGCCCAGAAACTGTTGCCGGGAGGCGCGAGGTCGGACAGGACCAGGAAGGCACGGCCGTTGCCGTCTGTGCGGAGCCGTAGTTCACGGCCGTGGCCGGTGGTGCTGGGTTCGACGGTCAGTGAACCGTCGGCGGTGTCGGTGGTCCAGCCGCGGCCCGCGGTCACCGGGCCGACAGGAAGGCGGTCGAAGCTCTCCCTGAACAGGGTGGTGTGCGGGGTCGGAGTGGCGGAGGCGGTGGGGGGTATCGCGAGCAGCGCGGCCGATGCGGCTAACAGAGCGGCGGCGATCTTCCTCGTGCGAGTCATGCGGACAGTCTGCAGCATCCGTCACAACGTTCACACAGGCGCTCTCTCGTATCAGCGAAGGCCCAGTGCCGGTGTTGCGGAGCACTGGGCGCTCGCCTCTCTCGCTCATGTGCTGGTCTTCGTCAGCCGATGTGGTAACTGTCCCCGTACACCTTCCAGTCCAGGGGCGGGTTGAGGTCGAAGTTGCCCTGGCGCAGGAAGACGCGTTGCGCGGTGTCGACGCGGCTGGTGTCGCTGTGTGCCTCCTCCTGCTTCATCGCCCACACCCGTGCGTCGAGGAAGGCGTTGAGGAACGTGGTTTCGTTGCCGCCCCACGCCGGCGGCTTCGCATGCTGCAGGGCACGTCGGCGGATGTTGCTGAAGCTGGTCCAGTCGCCGCCGTCGCCGTGCATGACGATGGCGTCGTAGTAGGCGAACTGGCCGAGTACACATAGGCCGTCCGTCGTGCCCTGCCTGACGGCGGGGTTGAAGTAGACGCGGTCGCGTTCGTCGTTCTGCGCCTGCTCGAACGCCGTGTCCTGAGCCGCCCTGCGCCAGGCGTCGGTGAAGTGCGGGTCGAGACCGTCGTGCGAGTCGGTGCCGTTGACGCGACGCAGGGCCGGCAGGTACTCGGCGAGGACGTTGTCGGGTCTGCGGTCGGTGTAGAGCTCCACGAGGTCGAGCATGTCTCCGGTGCCGGAACAGAAGCCGATGATGCCGGCGGTGTAGCCGCGGCCGTCACCGATGTCCTCGATGTACCGGTACTGCGCCTTCCAGTCGAGCGTGGAGTTCTCCGCGCTCGACACCAGTTGCATGGCGATCTCCTTCTTCGCCGGGTCATCGAGGCCCGGTGCGGCTGCCGCCGCTGCAGCGACGGGCAGAGGGCCGAACGCTGCGGCGGAGGTCAGCGCTCCCATCAGGGCAAGGACAGCGCGACGCGAGGTGCGGGCGGCTGGAGCTGTTGTCTCAGGTTCCACGGAGTCTCCAAGCAAGGGTGGGGGGTGAGGAGTTGGTCCAGACCTGAATCGTTAGGAAGGTTTCCTATCAAGGAAGGAGGCGATGGGTAACCCACCGGGCGGGAACTTTGTAGGATCAAATGAACGGAGCCCATGCCAGCAGCAATACCGCGATCGCGACCGGTACGCCTCAGGCGTTTTGTACTGACGGGTTCGACGCGCGGTCGGGACAGGTCACCCTCGGCCGGGTCGCGCAAACGTTACGCCTCGTCATCCTCCTGGCGGTGACACCGGCCGGCGCCGTAGTCGAGGCGTCGCGCCGTCTCCACCAGGGAAGCCAAGGGATCCCCCTCGAAGGGGCGCCCGCGCAGTGAAGCCCACGCCTTCCGGCACTGCTCCCGCCACGCTCGCCGACACCGGGCCCATGAGCCGGACACCTTCATGATGTCGAAGGACTGACCAGGATTCGGAGAACATCTGCTCCATCGGCGAACGTTCCGAAGCCAATCGCCACGGTTCGCCACCCCTTCCGCCACATAGAAAAATCTACAAACATCAGCATGTCGGCACCGCGGACAGACGGATCCGGAGGAACGCATGCGATCAGCGACGCGTCAGGCCATGGAATGGCTCGCTGCAGCCTCGACCGACCCACGCACCTGCAAGCGGCAGTGGCACGGAGACACCGGGGTCGCGGTACTGGCTTGCGGGCGGTTCTGGGACGTACTCAGCGTGCCGGAGGACCTGGGCATGCCGGCCCTTGACACCCTGTTGTGCATTCCGCAGCCGCCCGGTCCCGCGCTCGCGGACACCGCCGCCCGTCGGGTGGCCTTCTTTCTGCCGCCGGATCCCGAGGGCCGCTGGATCGGCTCGGGCATCCGGTACGCGGGCCAAGGAACGTGGCTCGCCGTGCCCGCCCCTCATCGGGCCGCAGGACGGCTGCGCTGGCTGGTCCCGCCCGACGGAACCGGGTCACTGTTCGTTCCGGCCGCCGTGGAACTGGCGCTTCAGGTGGCGCTGGGAAGGCTCACCGGGCAGTCCAGTACGAAGCGGCGCTGTCCGACGTGCGGGGCACTGACCGCAGGGGAACGCAACTGGAGCGGTGACCGGCCGGGCTGACCTCAGGCAAGCGCCGCCAAGGACGCTGCGGCACACGAGCTGACACACCGCCATACGGCTGCCTTCAGCGAGTCGTGACCAGTTCGGTCTCGCGCCCTGGAGGCAGTTCGCCGTCGCGTTCCCATCGGCCCGGACCACACGGGATGGCCGGGTGCCGCAGCAACCTGGTCGTTGCGGTGCCGACGGAACCGGGCGAGGCCCCCTGCGAACCCCGGGTGTCCGGAACCGTCCGGCCGCTGGCCCGCCACTCCCTGACGAGCGCGGCGAAGATGGGCGGATCTCCCTGGGCCGTCCTGGTGAAGTCGCCGTGCGGCGCCTGTCTGCCGTCGTTCTCCCAGAGGAGACGCCCGGTGGTGACGTTGCAATCCATGCTGGTGCAACGCGACGGCGTGCGCGGGTGGTACGCCCTCGGACCGGCATGGCCCCATCGGATGAGGCTGCTTCCTTCGTTCGGGGGCATGCGTTTATCGGACGAAATCGTTACCGAGACTCCCGGCCGTCCCGCCGCCCGTGCCGCTCACCGACACGTGACGGACGGGCACGGTCATCGACCCGGCGGGTCATGGCCGTACTGGGTGAGGAGCAGGGCGATGCTTCCGTGCGGTCCGCCCTGTCGTACTCGTCCGGCCGACGTCCCGGTCGGCGCCGTACGCGCGCAGCCGGGCCGGCGCCGTACCCGGACGCCCGGCCGTGGTGCGCAGGTGCCGCCGCTTCGCCTTCGACAGCCCCTGCCCGCCCGACTCGGCGGCCCACACCACGGCCAGGGCCTCCAGGATCTCGTGACCCGCCATCACAGGCACGGACGCCGAGCCGAACGGGTAAGGCACGGCCACGGCCGGCTGGGGCAACGGGTGAGGCAAAAGCACTAAGTGCTCGGGAGGCGGTAGTTCTCGATGCGGCGTCCGTGACGGTCGGGGGAAACGGCCCGGGCCAGCCTCGACCGCGGTCTGCTCTCCGCCCATCAGTAACAGCACGACCAGAGCGCGCAAGGTGGGCCACAGGTCCAACCTGCTTCCCGCTCGCGCCCCCACGTGCAGGGCTGATCGAGCGGCCCTGGCACGGCTCCGCCCCGTGGGTCGAGCCGTGATCCGTTCGGATGTCGGGGGGAGATGGACCGCGGACGTGGCCGCCGACTCGGCGAACCGGGCGGGTTAAGCGGGTGAAGCTTGAGCCCGCGTCTCCACTGCGGGGCATGCATGAACCTCGCGGCCGTATCCGGCCGACTTGGCGGACACGACGCGCTGGAGGCGAGTGATGAACCAGAGAGCCGATCAAACCGACCACACGACCCACCGGGTCCCGGTCCTCATCGTCGGCGGTTCCCTCGTCGGCCTGTCGACCTCTCTCTTCCTGGGCCGGCTGGGGGTGCGGCACACGCTGGTGGAGCGCCACGCCGGGACGTCCATCCACCCCCGCGGCCGCGGCAACAACGTCCGCACGATGGAGCTGTTCCGGGCGGCCGGCGTCGAGCCGATGATCCGGCAGGCCGCCGCCACGCTGGCCGACAACCACGGGATCCTGCAGACACCCACCCTGGTCGGCGACGCGGGCGAGTGGCTCTTCCGTGAGATCGACCCGGGCGGCGGACTGGCCCGCTTCAGCCCCAGCTCATGGTGCCTGTGCAGCCAGAACGACCTGGAGCCGGTCCTGCTGGACCACGCCGCGCGGCTCGGCGGCGACCTGCGGTACGCCACCGAACTGATGTCGTTCGACAGCGATTCCTCAGGTGTCACCGCGATGGTGAAGAGCCGTCAGACGGGCGAGCACACCGCCATCCGCGCGGACTACCTCGTCGCCGCCGACGGTCCCCGCAGCCCCGTCCGTGAGCAGCTCGGCATCGCCCAGAGCGGTCCTGGCGACCTGTTCAGCAACATCAGCATCACCTTCCGCTCCCGCCGCCTCCCCGAGGTCGTGGGCGACCGCCGTTTCATCGTCTGTTATCTGACCAACCCGGACGCCGACGGCGCGCTGCTGCCCGTGGACAACCGTGAGAACTGGGTCTTCCACGCTCCGTGGCACCCGGAACACGGCGAAACCCTGGAGGAGTTCACGGACGAGCGGTGTGTCGAACACATCCGCCGCGCGGTCGGAGTCGCCGACCTCGACGTACAGGTCACCGGCAAGGCTCCCTGGCACGCCGCCCAACGAGTTGCCCGGAGCTACCGCGCAGGACGCGTCTTCCTGGCCGGCGACTCGGCCCACGAGATGTCCCCGACCGGGGCCTTCGGCTCCAACACCGGTATCCAGGACGCGCACAACCTCGCGTGGAAGCTGGCCGCGGTGGTCGGCGGCTGGGCCGGTGAGGGACTGCTGGACACGTACGACGCCGAGCGCCGCCCGGTGGCGGAGGCGACCAGCGCCCGCGCCGCCGCACGGTCGGTCGAGCACAGTCATCCCGGCTTCGCCCCGCCTCCCGGAGCGGGCGGTGCCCCGCAGCGCGGCATCCTCAACGTGGCCCTCGGCTACCGCTATCCGCAGGGCGCCGTCGTCGGCACCGACCCCACGACTCCGGTCGTCCCGGAACGCCTCGACCTGTCCGGTGAACCCGGCAGCAGGGCACCCCACTTGTCGGTACGGCACCGAGGCGAACAGATCTCCACTCTGGACCTGTACGAACGGTCATTCGTCCTGCTCAGCGACGCCGACGACCCGAATGGCTGGCACGAGGCCGCCCTCCGCCTCGCCGAAGAGATGTCCATCCCCCTGACGTCGTACCGGATGGGCAACGGACCCGATGCCGAGCTGACACCCGAGGGCGATACGGACTGGTCGGCCGCCCACGGCACGACACCTACAGGCGCCGTACTCGTCCGTCCCGACGGGTTCGTGGCTTGGCGATCGTCAGGACCGGTCCCGGATGCCTCGTCGGCACTGCGCCACGTCCTGACCACACTGCTGGCAGCGGTCTGATTTCAGCAGACGGTCCCGGACTCCTCGCCGCGATGGGTCCGGGGCCGAAGCATGTGGGCAGGTCCGGTCCTTGACCGCCAAGTCGGTGATGTCGACCTGCTCACTGTGTCGGCTTGGCTGCCACGGCGCGGCCGCGGACGGCGGCCTGCTGCACCGGAGTTGACGAGGCGGCAGATCCCGCACGGGGCGCAACGGGGTCGGCGATGGATCGCCGGGGACCTGGGGCGGTTCACCCGAGTGATCCCCTTGAGTGGTGGCGGGCGGGCGGCTGGCTGACGGTGGATCACGTCGGAGGCGGGTCACATCAGCTGACGAAGCACCAGCTGCCCGGCTGTCGACGGAAGGAACGTCAGATGCACTCTGCTCGCATGCTCCTGGCCACTGCGGCGGCTTCGACCGTCCTCGCTCTCGGCGCACCCGGCGCCTATGCGGCCGGGGACGACTGGGACCACGCGGACTCCTCCTACAGCAAGCAGCACGACAAGCAGCACGACAAGGAGTACGACAAGGAGTACGACAAGGACAGCAGCCACGACTCGCCGCGCGGTGGCATGCACACGGGTGGCGGTGCGCTGACCGCGGTGAACGAGGACGACTGGGGCACCACGAAGGACCCCAAGCACGACCCGGAGACGTACAAGGAGAAGGACAGCGAGCAGGGCAAGGAGTCCGGTAGCGGGAAGCAGGACGAGAACTCGTGGAGCGGGAAGCAGGACGGCAACTCCTGGAGCGGTGACCACGAGAAGCCCAGCGGCGGGATGCACACCGGAGGCGGCGCGTTGGCCACTCCTGCCGTGACCGCGGGCGGGCTGGCCGTCCTGGCCGTCGCCGCGACCGGTCTGTACGCGGCGCGCCGCAAGAAGACGGCGGGAAGTGTGGCCTGACCCATGCCGGATGCGATAGCCGCTGGGGCCGTCACGCGTGTGCCGCGTGGCGGCCCGGCCGGCTTTTCCGGTGCCGGCGGGCCGTGGGCCTGTTCGGCAGCCACGGCACGTCGTCCGGCACCGCGTCGTCCGATGTCCTCGGTCGACGCCCCCTTCGGTCCCACGGGAGAGCTTGAGCCGCGGCGGCCGTGGTCGCCGACCTCGGCGGCGGTACGGCCAGGTGCAGCTCCGGCTCATCACCTGTGCGGGTGACTGCGACCGTAGGGCCAAGGACTGCACGGACAGCCTGAGCAGCTGCCGGCTTTCGGGCCGGCCGGTCACCCGCGTAGTGCATACGAGTCGCGCGCCGCCGGGGGCGGACTCAGGATCGAGGCACGCCGACGTCACACCGAAGTGGCCGACGCTCGTCCGCCTCTGCCCCCACGAAGGAGATGTGCACAGGATGACCACCACGTCTGAACGTGTTTCGGAACCGCTGACGCGACAGCCGTCGCAGCGTGTCTCCCAGTCCGTGTTCGACGGCTCCAGGCTCCGTGTCGTCCTGCTGGTGGACGTCTACGACGGCGCCCAACAGCAGTTCCTCGAGGCGTACGAGCAACTGTGCAACCAGGTCGCGTCCGTCCCCGGGCATGTCAGCGACCAGCTGTGCCAGTCCATCGAGAATCCCTCCCAGTGGCTCATCACGAGTGAGTGGGAGAGCGCTCCGCCCTTCCTCACCTGGGTGAACAGCGAGGAACACGTGCGGATGGTGGAGCCCCTGCACAGTTGCGTCCGGGACACCAGGTCGCTGCGCTTCCACATCGTCCGCGAGACCGGCGGCCCGACGGACGCCGAGCCCGAGAAGCGCCGGCTCCAGACGTCGCCCAGGATCGGTGACGGCCTGATCCGTCACGCGCTGACCTTCACGGTCAAGCCGGGCAGTGAGGAGACTGTCGCCAAGATCCTCTCCGGGTACGCCTCACCGGAGCCGCAGGTCGACGACACCACCCGGCTGTGCCGCACCTCCCTGTTCATGCACGGCAACCGGGTGGTCCGGGCCATCGAGGTGCGGGGCGACCTGCTCGCCGCGCTGCGCCACGTCGCCCGGCAGCCCGAGGTACGGGCTGTCGAGGAGGCCATCAACCCCTATCTGGAGCAGGACCGGGACCTCGATGATCCCGAGTCCGCCCGGGTCTTCTTCACCCGCGCGGCGCTGCCCGCCGTACACCATGTGACGGCGGGCCAGGAGAGCCCGGACGCTGTGCGGCACGCCCTGTACTACCCGGCCCGCGAGGGCTGCGGTCTGCGGCTGGCGGAGTTGCTCGCCCGGCAGGACGAGGCGGCGGCGGACGATCCGCACGGGCCGGTGCTGCGCAGCACGATTTTCCAGCGCGACGACGTCGTGGTGCGGCTGGTCGACGTGCGCGGCGGGCTCGACACCGAGCCCGGCCCCGTGCTCGGTCTCGCGGACCGCGGTCAGGCGGCCGAACTGACGGAACTCCTCGACGGCGAAGCCCTCGGGGCGGACGGCTCGGCGCTGAGGGACGGCACCCCCGCTCGCCTCCTCACGGTCTCCCGTATGGAACTCGTCACCGACCGCCGCGCGCCGGACGCCTGAATCCCAGCGCCCGGGCCGTGACGGCCAAGCCCTCATGTCGATGCAGCACATGTTCGGAGGAACGTCGTGATCAAACGCCATCCCGGAATCGTGGATGTCAGCGAGGTCGAGCCCAACACTCGGCGCGGTGGCGATCTGCGCGCCATGCTCACCCCCACCACAGTGGGCTCCAGCAGCGGTTTCATGGGCGTGGCCATCGTGCAGCCCGGCGACCGCATCGCTGAGCACTACCACCCGTACTCCGAGGAGTTCATCTACGTCGTCTGCGGGCAGCTCGAGGTGGACCTGGACGGCGAGCCCCACCCGCTGCAGCCCGAGCAGGGGCTCATGATCCCCACCCACATGCGGCACCGCTTCCGCAACGTCGGCAATGTGGAGGCCCGCATGGTCTTCCACCTCGGCCCGCTGGCTCCCAGCCCGCCGCTCGGCCACGTCGACACCGAGGACGCCGACGGCGTACCGATCGCGGTGGAGGCGGCCCACGCGGGCGGGGGCGGAACGGCCGAGCGACGTCAGGTGCGTTCATGACGAGGCGCGTGGCGGTCACCGGCATAGGCATCGTCGCCCCGGGCGGTATCGGAGCACCGGCGTTCTGGGATCTCCTGGCCAACGGTCGCACGGCGACACGGGGCATCACGTTCTTCGACCCGGCCGGGCTGCGGTCGCGGATCGCCGCCGAGTGCGACTTCGACGCGGCGGCCCACGGGCTGGACGCGGAGCAGGTCGCACGGTGCGACCGGTACATCCAGTTCGCCCTGGTCGCCGGGGAGGAGGCGATACGGGACTCCGGTCTCGATCTCGCCGTGGAGAACCCCTGGCGGGTCGGGGTCTCCCTGGGCACCGCGGTCGGTGGCACCACCCGGTTGGAGCACGACTACGTTCTGGTCAGCGACCGTGGGCAGCGCTGGGACGTGGACCATCGGGAGGCCGGTCCGCACCTGCAGCGCGCGTTCTCGCCCAGCACCCTCGCCTCGACGGTGGCGGAGCGGTTCGAGGCGCGCGGGCCGGTGCAGACCGTCTCCACCGGCTGCACCTCGGGGCTCGACGCGGTCGGGTACGCCTTCCACACGATCGAGGAGGGCAGGGCCGACGTCTGCATAGCCGGCGCCTCGGACTCGCCGATCTCACCGATCACCATGGCCTGCTTCGACGCGATCAAGGCCACGTCGCCGAGCAACGACGACCCCGCCCACGCATCCCGTCCCTTCGACGCCGACCGCAACGGCTTCGTCATGGGTGAGGGCGGCGCGGTACTCGTCCTGGAGGAGCTGGAACACGCCCTGGCCCGCGGCGCGCACGTGTACTGCGAGATCAGCGGCTACGCCACCTTCGGCAACGCCTACCACATGACCGGGTTGACCAGCGAGGGCCTGGAGATGGCCCGGGCCATCGAGGACGTCCTCGGCCAGGCCCGGCTCGACCCCACAGCGATCGACTACGTCAACGCGCACGGCTCGGGCACCCAGCAGAACGACCGGCACGAGACGGCCGCGGTCAAGCGGGTCCTGGGCGCGCACGCCTATGACACGCCCATGAGCTCCATCAAATCCATGGTGGGCCACTCCCTCGGCGCGATCGGGGCGATCGAACTCGTCGCCTGTGCACTGGCCCTGACTCACCAGGTCGTCCCGCCCACCGCGAACTACGAGACCCCGGACCCCGAGTGCGACCTGGACTACGTGCCGCGCGTCGCTCGTGAGCGAAGACTGAACAGCGTGCTCTCCGTGGGCAGCGGGTTCGGCGGCTTCCAGTCCGCGGTGATCCTGACTCTGCCGAGGGAGAAGACACGATGAGCGAACCGCATCCTCGGCGCGCGGCCGTCACCGGAATCGGCGTGGTCGCGCCCAACGGAACCAGCACCGAGACCTTCTGGAAGTCCACCCGGGAGGGCATCAGCGTCCTGGACCGGATCACCCGGGAAGGGTGCGAGCACCTGCCGCTGCGGGTGGCCGGCGAGATCCGGGGCTTCGACCCGCCGTCGGCGATCGAGGAACGCTTCCTCGTCCAGACCGACCGGTTCACGCACTTCGCGATGGCCGCGGCCGACCTCGCACTCGACGACGCCCGCCTTCCCCGGTCCGACACCGACGCCTCGCCGTTCTCCGTGGGCGTGGTCACCGCGGCCGGTTCCGGCGGCGGCGAGTTCGGACAGCGGGAACTGCAGCAGCTGTGGGACAAGGGCAGTCGCTTCGTCGGGCCGTACCAGTCCATCGCCTGGTTCTACGCCGCGAGCACCGGCCAGATCTCCATCCGCCGCGGCTTCAAGGGCCCCTGCGGGGTGGTCGCCTCCGACGAGGCCGGCGGTCTGGACGCCCTGGCGCATGCGGCGCGGGCCGTGCGGCGCGGCACCGATGTGATGGTGGCCGGCGCGACCGAGGCGCCACTGGCCCCCTACTCGGTGGTCTGCCAGCTCGGCTACGAGGAGCTGAGCACCGTCGAGGACCCGGATCGCGCCTATCGCCCGTTCACCGCCGCGGCCTGCGGATTCGTGCCCGCCGAAGGCGGCGCCATGCTCGTCGTGGAAGCCGAGACCTCGGCCCGGGAACGGGGCGCGCCCGTGCGGGCCACCCTCGCGGGACACACGGCCACGTTCACCGGTGCCTCCCGCTGGAAGCAGTCCCGGGAGGGACTGGCCGAGGCCATCCGGGGCGCCCTGCACGAGGCCGACTGCGCCCCCGAGGAGATCGACGTGGTCTTCGCCGACGCCCTCGGCGTACCGGAGGCGGACCGTGCCGAAGCGCTGGCCATCGCGGACGCCCTGGGCCCGCACGGCACCCGCGTCCCCGTCACCGCGCCGAAGACCGCCATCGGCCGGGGCTACGGCGCGGCGCCCGTGCTGGACGTCGCCGCGGCGGTGCTCGCGATGGAGCACGGCGTGATCCCACCCACCCCCAACGTCTTCGACGTCTGCCACGACCTCGACCTCGTCACCGCCCGCGCCCGTGCCGCCGAGTTGCACACGGCGCTGGTCCTCAGCCGAGGACTCATGGGGTCGAACTCGGCGCTGGTGCTACGGCGCGGCGCCACCGACGCCTCGTAGCGAGGCGTCCCCAGCACCCATCACGAAGCAAGGAGAAACCACATGAGTGACCGAATCACCGTGGAAGAGCTGTCCGAGCTCATGAAGAAGGCCGCCGGAGTCACCGTCGCCCCGCAGGAACTCGAGCAGCGGTCCGACTCCGGCTTCGACGCCCTCGGCATCGACTCGCTCGGTCTGCTCGGCATCGTGGGTGAGCTGGAGAACCGGTACGGCACGCCGATGCCTCCCGACGCGGAGAAGAGCAAGAGCCCCCGGCAGTTCCTCGAACTCGTCAACGGCGCACTTCTGGCAGGAGCGTGACATGACCGGACACACGCAGAACGAGATCACCATCGCCGCACCGGTCGACCTGGTCTGGGACATGACCAACGACGTCGAGAGCTGGCCACAGCTGTTCAGCGAGTACGCCTCCGTCGAGATCATGTCCCGAGAGGGGAACAGGGTCACCTTCCGGCTGACCATGCACCCCGACGAGAACGGCAAGGTGTGGAGCTGGGTCTCGGAGCGGGAGACGGACCGCGACGCGCTCAGCGTGCGTGCTCGCCGCATCGAGACCGGGCCCTTCGCCTACATGAACATCGTGTGGCAGTACGAGAAGGTGCCCGAGGGCACCCGGATGGTCTGGACCCAGGACTTCGCGATGAAGCCGGACGCACCGGTCGACGACGCCTGGATGACGGACAACATCAACCGGAACTCCAAGGTCCAGATGGCCCTGATCCGGGACCGTATCGAGCAGGCCGCCATGGAACGTCGGGCCGTGCCGACGCTCTCCGACTGAGCCGGACGGAGAACAGACGATGCACCAAACCCTGATCGTCGCCCGTATGGCCCCGGGGTCGGCCCTGGACATCGCCAAGGTGTTCGAGGAGTCGGACCGGGGAGAACTGCCGCACCTGGTGGGAGTCGCCCGGCGCAGCCTCTTCCAGTTCGACGACGTGTACCTGCACCTCATCGAGTCCGAGCGGGACCCCGGACCCGCCATCGCGAAGGCGGCCGGGCACCCCGAGTTCCGGGACGTCAGTGAGCGGCTGTCGGCGTACGTCACCGCGTACGACCCGGCGACCTGGCGTTCACCGAAGGACGCGATGGCGCACTGCTTCTACCGCTGGGAGCGGGACGCCACCTCCTGAACCACCCATGGAACCGCCGGTCGCCGGACACACGAGGATCGCGTGCCCGGCGACCGGCGGTCTACGGGATCTTTCCGGGGGACTTGGTCACCCGGGGACGGTGCAGTCGAACGCGTGCAGGTAGGGGTTGACCGGGCGAACGTCGTCGATGACCAGGCCCGCGTCCGTCAGCCTGCCGACCATGCTCTCGGTGGTGTGCTTGGCCCCTCCGACATTGAGGAGCAGCAGCAGGTCCATAGCGGTGCTGAACCGCATCGAGGGCGTGTCGTCGACGAGGTTCTCGATGACCACCACCCGCGCTCCGGGACCACCCGCCTCGATGACGTTGCGCAGGGTGCGGGTGGTGCTGTCGTCGTCCCACTCCAGGATGTTCTTGATGATGTACACATCAGCCTGGACCGGGATGGCCGCGCGGCAGTCACCGGGCACGATGCGCATCCGGTCCGCGAGCGCGCCTCCCGCGCGCAGCCGTGGGTCGGCCTTGTCCACCACGCGCGGCAGGTCGAGCAGGGTGCCGTGGAGCGACGGGTACTTCTCCAACAGGCTCGCGACCACATGCCCCTGACCGCCCCCGATGTCAGCGACGGACTTGCTCCCCGACAGATCGAGGAACTGTGCGACATCCCGCGCCGACTGCACGCTGGACGTCGTCATGGCGCGGTTGAAGACGTCGGCCGATTCCGGGGCGTCCTCGTTGAGGTACTGGAAGAACTCCTTGCCGTACAGGTTCTCCACGACGTTGCGGCCGGTGCGCACCGCCTCGTCCAGCATCGGCCACGCGTCCCAGGTCCAGGGCTCGGTGCACCACAGTGTGATGTCGCGCAGGCTGTTCGGGTCGTCCTCACGCAGCAGCCGGGACATGTCGGTGTGCGTGAACGTCCCGTCCTGCTGCTCGGCGAAGATGCCGTAGCAGGACAGGGCCCGCAACAGCCGTCGCAGCGGCTTCGGTTCGGTCTTCACCGCCGCCGCGAGGTCCTCCGCGGCCAGCGGGGTGTCACCGAGGGCATCGGCGACCCCCAGCCGGGCGGCCGCGCGAAGGGCGGCGGCACATGCCGCCCCGAACACGAGTTCCCTGAGCCGCATGGACGGCGGTGGGGCGGCCTGTGCGGCCTGCGCGGCCTGCGCGGCCTGCGCGGCCTGCGCGGCCTGCGCAGTTTGCGTGACCTGTGTGGTCTGTGCGGTCGTCATGTGCCGCCTTTCTTCTTCGAGTTCATGAGCGACCACGGCCGGTCAGCACAGTCCGGCGGGCTTGGACGCCCCGCAGGAGTTGCCTTCGAAGGTGTTGCTCTTGCCGGTGTCCGCGTTGACGAGGTCCGCCGGGGCGTTGCCGCTCAGCTGGTTGCCGGTGATCCGGTTCCGCTCGCCGGGGGTCCCCACGAAGCTCTTGACCAGGACGATGCCGCCCGACATCGAGGATTTACCGGCGTTGTCCGTGACCCGGTTCCCCGTCACCAGGGTGTCCTCGGTGCCGGTCAGGACGATGCCGGAGCCCTGCAGGGCCTCCAGCCGTTCGGTCTTCGGGCAGGACTTGTTGTTCCGCTCGACGAGGTTGTCGCGCACGGTCAGGGCGCCGGCCCTCGGCTTGTTCTCGTCACCCACGACGAAGACGCCCGCGCAGTTTCCGGTCATGAGGTTGTCCGCGACGGTGAGGTTCCGCAGGCGCCGGACGGTGATGCCGATCCGGTTGCCCTCCAGGCGGTTGCGTGCGACCACCGTTCCTTCGGTGTCCGCGGCGCCTTCCTCGGCCTTGATGGCGTTGGCGAGGAACAGGCCGGCGTCGCCGTTGTCCCAGGCAACGTTCTTCCGGAACACACCGCGGACCGAACGCTCCTGGGCGATGCCCCACACGCCGTTCTTCACCGCGGTCACGTTCCGCACGGTCAGCCCGTCGGTCGCCAGGGCGAACACTCCGGACTTGGCAAAGCCGGTCACGGTCAGGGAAGCGACGGTGACGCCCTCGACGTTACGGTCCTTCGTCCCGACCACGCAGATGCCGTTGCCGTCCTCGGCACAGCGGTTGGTGGCCTTCTTCGTGCCCGGTGCGATGACAGTGCTGCGGCCCGTGCCGCGCAGGGTGAGCCCGGACGTACTCACCCGGACACTCTCGCGGTACGTGCCGGGGGTCAGGAGAACGGTGTCTCCCGATTCGGCGGCGTCCACCACTTTCTGGATCGACTCCCCCGGAAAGACCACGTGGGTCCTGTGGTCGGCAACAACCGGCGGGGCGGCCCCAAGCCCCGTCCCGATCAGCGCTGCGGTACACGCCAGGAAGGCGATATGGCATTTCGTCATATTCCGCACGGTATGACCTAAAGGTCTGTAAACAGGTCGGATAGTCCATCCGGTGGCGTGTCATGCGCGTGACGTCAACACAGGTCGCGTGATCCGCTACGACCACCGCGACACCGGCCGCTCCACCTGGGCGTACGACCAGCGGCCGCAACTCCTCATCGCCGACCGTCCCGACCCGTTGCTCAGCGGGACCCTGATCGGCACCAGCGCACTCAGTCGAGAACTGGCGGCTACTGGGCGGCGATCAGCTTTCCTTCGACGCCGAGTTTGCCCGCGCCGACGCCTGTCGACATCCCCGGCATGGGGCGCGCTCCCCCGTGAGGCACCCTCTTGGACCGTGAAGCGCCACTCAGGTGACCGGCGAAGCTGGGCAACTGCGCGGCCGGCCCGACCCCGCGCGCAGGGCCAGGCCGGACGGCTCAACGGGGCGCCGTCAGCCCTGGCGGGCCTTGAAGCGCGGGTCCTTCTTGTTGATGACGAAGACCACGCCCCGCCGGCGGACCACCTGGGCCCCCGGTTTGGACTTCAGTGAGCGCAGGGACTTGCGCACCTTCATGGGTCTGCTCTCCTCTTACTCTCGCGGCAGCCCGCGGTCAGTGCTGAGCCGCGGCCGGGCGGCCGTAGCGGCGCTCGAAGCGCTCCACCCGGCCGGCGGTGTCCACGACCCGCGAGGCCCCGGTGTAGAACGGATGGCTCGCCGAAGAGATCTCGACGTCGATGAGCGGGTAGCTGTTGCCGTCCTCCCACTCGATCCTCCGAGCCGAGCTCGCCGTGGAGAGGGTCAGGAATGTGGCGTCCGCGGCGCGGTCGCGGAAGACGACCGGCCGGGAGTCGGGATGGATACCAGGCCTCATGGGGTTTCCTTCCTTGTGGTCACCTGATGGCAGAGGTGTGGTTCAGCGTTGCTCCCGGAAGGGGACGTGCTGCCCGGCTACCGGGTCGTACTTGCGCAGGACGAGCCGGTCGGGGTCGTTGCCGCGGTTCTTGCGCGTCACGTAGGTGACGCCGGTCCCGGCCGTCGACCTCAGCGTGACGACGGGACGCGCGGTGTTGCGTGCCATGAGGTCCTCCTTTCGCCCACATCACCGATATTGATCGGTGCATGTCAGCTTCGAGCCATGTAACACCGGCTCCCGCCGCCTCATTCCCGACCCGGCGAAGCGCCCCCAGCCGCACGGCGTCTCCCGCGTGTGGTGAACGATGCCGCCGACGACGCAGCCCTGCTCTGGCAGAAGGTCGTTGCGCGGCTCGCGCGGTGGCGCAACCCTTCCGCGCGGGCCTGCTGTTCGGTGCCGCGAACGAGGAGATCGACGGCCCGGATCCCTTGGAGCCAGAGGGAGTTGACGCACCGTATGCTCCGGTGCGCCTGTGGCCGACGGCGTTCCACGTGAGCTGAGCGGGTCTCGAAGGCGCTCTCTCGCCACCGGGCGTGCGGGTCAGACCCGCACAGAGATGCGGCGGCCGGGTTCAGGGCCGCGGAATGTTGCGCAGGTTGGTCCTGGCCAGGTCGAGCATCTTGCCCACGCCTCCGTTGAGTACCGTCCTCCCCGCCGAGAAGGCGAATCCCTTCACCTGTTCGCCGGAGATGTGCGGCGGGATCGACAGTGCGTTGGGATCGGTGACCAGATCCACCAGACAGGGGCCGTCGTACGCCAGCGCCTCCCGCAGGCCTTCGCGGATCAGGCCGGGTTTCTCGATGCGGATCGAGTGGATTCCGACCCCCGCGGCGATGGCGGCGTAGTCCACCGGCTCGTGGTCGGTCTGGTAGTCGGGCAGGCCGTCGACCATCATCTCCAGCTTGACCATGCCGAGGGAGGAGTTGTTGAAGACGATCGTCTTGACCGGCAGCTTGTGCAGCTTGACCGTGAGCAGCTCGCCCATGAGCATGCCGAGCCCGCCGTCTCCCGACATCGAGATCACCTGACGGCCGGGATGGGCGAACTGGGCACCGATGGCGTGCGGGAGTGCGTTGGCCATGGTGCCGTGGAGGAATGAACCGATCACGCGGCGGCGGCCGTTGGGCGTGATGTAGCGGGCCGCCCACACGTTGCACATGCCGGTGTCGACGGTGAACACCGCGTCGTCGGCGGCGAGTTCGTCGAGGATCGACGCCGGGTATTCGGGATGGATCGGCACGCGGTGCTCGACATTGCGGGTGTACGCGGAGACCACGGTCTCCAGGGACTTGGCGTGGTGGCGCAGCGTCCGGTCCAGGTACGAGCGGTCGCGCTTCGCCTCGACCAGCGGCAGCACCGCGCGCAGCGTCTCGCCCACGTCGCCGTGCACGCCCAGCTCCAGCGCGGTCCGCCGCCCGATCCGCCCCGCGTCGTGGTCGATCTGTACGGTGCGGGCCTGCGGCAGGAAGTCGTCGTAGGGGAAGTCGGTGCCGAGGAGTACCACCAGATCGGCCTCGTGCATGGCGTCGTAGCAGGCGCCGTAGCCGAGCAGTCCGCTCATGCCGACGTCGTACGGGTTGTCGTACTGGATCCACTCCTTGCCGCGCAGCGTGTGCCCGATGGGCGCGTGCACGCGGCCCGCGAGCTCCATCACCTCGGCGTGCGCGTCCCGTACGCCGGCACCGCAGAAGAACATCACCTTCTCGGCCGCGTTGAGCTTCGCCGCGAGTTCCCGCACCTGCTCGGTCGGCGGTACGACCCGGCCGCGGGCGGTGACGAAACTGCTCGATCCGGTGGGGTTGGTGGCGGGCGCGTGGGACAGGTCCCCGGGCATGACGAGCACCGACACCCCGTTGTCGGCCAGCGCACGCTGTACGGCGATCCGCACCATGCGGGGCATCTGCGACGGCTGGCTCACCATTTCGCAGTACTGGCTGCACTCGGTGAACAGCCGTTCCGGGTGCGTCTCCTGGAAGAACCCGGTGCCGATCTGCTTCGACGGGATGTGGGAGGCGATCGCGAGCACCGGGGCGCCGGAGCGGTTCGCGTCGTACAGCCCCTGGATCAGGTGGGTGTTGCCCGGGCCGCAACTGCCCGCGCACACCGCGAGCCGCCCGGTCAGCTGCGCCTCGGCCGCGGCGGCCAATGCCGCCGCCTCCTCGTTGCGCACATGGATCCACTCAATGCCGTCGGTACGCCGGATCGCATCCACGACGGGATTGAGGCTGTCGCCGACGACGCCGTAGATCCGTTCCACCCCTGCTTGTCGCAGAACATCGATCAATTGCTGTGCCACGGTCGGTGCACGCACCAGGGACCTCCTTGAACGGGTTTGTCGACAGTTCGGGTACCCCATTGGGGGGTGGAAGCGGGGCGAAGTTGGTCGTAGTGAGGGGTTTCACGTATGGGGTGACCAAGACACCTTGCGCCGCCGACGCCCCCGGCGTCGACCGCCTCGCGGACCGGTGTCCGTGTTTCCCCGAGTCGGCCGCCGACACCACCGTCCTGGGCCGTTGGAGGCGAGGTCGGCGCCGACCTCCCCGACAGGTTCGGGGGCGGAAGGGCAGACTTGCCACTGTGCGGTCCCCGCCCCGCCGGCCCCTTCGACTCGTCGGCGCCCGCGGCGCCTGGGAGAGTGAGACTCGCTCAGCCCGCCTTGGTCTTCGTGGCGTTCTCGGCCAGCCAGTGGTCGAAGTTCTTGAGCGCCGGGTTGAGTTCGCGCACCTTGTCCAGATCGCGGGGCGCCGGTGAATTCCTGGTCGAAGTCGCCGTAGTACTGGAACATGTTGGCGAGCTCCTCGGCGGCGGGGACGTCGAGGGAGCGGAAGACGTCGTAGGGCACCGACTGGAAGCGCACCGGCTCGTCGAGCGCGGCTTCGAGCTTCGCGGCGTACTGCGCCCCGGTCAGGTGGTCGCCCGCCAGGCCGATGGTCTGGCCGACGAACCGCTCACCACCCTTGAAGACGCCGAGAGCGGTGCGGCCGATGTCCTCGACGTCGACACCGGAGAGCAGCTTGCCGTCCTCCAGCGGCAGGGGCAGCGTCAGTACGCCGTCCTCACCGCGCTGGGGCCCCACCTGGGTCAGGAAGCCCTGGAAGAAGAAGGTGGTGTTGAGGAAGGTGGTGGGGACGCCGGCCTGGCGGAAGAGTACGTTGGCTTCGCCCTTGGCGTCGAAGTGCGGCACGTTGCACTTGTCCTGGAGTACGGGCATCCGCTGGTCGTCCAGCGGCAGCAGTTCGCGGGTGTCCTCCAGCGTCGACCGGACCACGTGCTTGAGGCCTGCCGTCTTGGCGGCCCGCACCAGGACGTTGATCTCCTCCGTCTCCTTGGCCGCCGAGGCGTGCGCCCAGAAGTTGGTGACCAGGAAAGCGCCGTAGGCACCCTCGAACGCCTTGTGCACGCTGGGCTCGTCGTGGAAGTCCGCCCGCACGACCTCGGCGCCCAGCGCGGCGAGTTCCCTGGCGGCCGGCGAGTCGGGATTCCTGGTGAGCGCGCGCACCGCGAAGCCCGCATCCGGATCGGCGAGGATCGCCCCCGCCGCACCCCCGCCCTGACCGCCTGTCGCCCCGGTGACCGCGATGACCCTCTTGTCGTTCATGACTGACTCCCCTGCCAAGAGACGTTGGGTTGACAGACGTTAGGTTCATGCGTCAACCAGAACCTAACTCCGCGATGGATGATGCGTCAACCTTTTCAGGCAGGCATGGCGGCGTTTCATTGCCATGCAAACCGCGCTGGCCGGGCGCCTGAACGCGCACCTGCAGAAGGACAGCGAGCTGTCCTCCGCGGACTACTCGGTCCTGGTGGCGCTCTCCGAAGCACCAGGGGCACGCGCCAGGGCTGTCACCCTCTGCGAGGAAACCGGCTGGGAGAAGAGCCGCCTCTCACACCATCTCCGCCGCATGGAACAGCGCGGACTGCTGCGCCGCCAGGAGTGCCCGGAGGACAGCAGGTACTCCGACATCGTGTTGACCGACGCCGGACGCTCCGCGACAGAGGCAGCCGCGCCATGCCATGTGGCGCACGTACGCGAGTGGTTCATCGACACGATGACACCGGAACACACCGCGTTCGGCGCGATATGCGAAGCCGTGATCGCCAGGGTGAACGCGTCGGCGGACGACCCTTGCCGCATCGGCCGCCGGCTCGGAGCGGACCTGCCCGACTCCGAACAATGAGCACGGACGACGCCGTCCGACACTCCCGCTCTTCGCCCCTCTCGTCGAGGACCGCTACCCCGGGCCGGTCCGGCCGCATTGAGCAGTACGCGAGCGGCACCGCCCACACGCGTCACGGGTCACGATCGTCTCCTGGAGACCACGCATCCATGCGGACGTGGCCCCCGCCACCCGTCGGACAGGACGTCGGCCTGATCCGCACCGCCGACCTGGCCGCCACCGCTGAGCACGCGATCCGGCACGGCCGTGAAGTGCGCGCGGATACCCGCGTCCGGAGTGCTGTGGCGGTGGTCGGGCAGCAGTACTGGAGCCTCTTTAGCGCCGCCCCGGGTCGTTCACCCAGGTCAGCGGACCCTTCCCCGTGCTTTCAGTGGCACCGGCGGCAGTTCGGGAGCGGGCAGTGGTGCCCCGTCGTATCCCTTCACCTCGCCGAAGCGGGTACCGGTCATCCACTCCGAACGAGCCTGTGCGATGTCTTCCTGGGAACGCCCGACGAAGTTCCACCACATCACCATCTTCTCCTCGAAGGGTTCGCCCCCAAGCAGCAGCAGTCCGCTGTCGCTGAGGGCGCGCAGGGGAAGTTCGGTCCGTCCGCAGCCGAGGTAGAGCATGGATCCCGGGTCCAGGCGCACCCCGTCGACCTCGGTGGCTCCCGACATCGTCAGGACGGCGTACTCGAAGTCGGGGTCGACCGGCAGTCGTACGTCCGCGCCCTCGGCGAGTGCGAGGTCGGCTCCGACCAGTGGCGAGTACGTCGTGCCCGGCGAGACCGCGTTGTCCAACTCGCCCAGGATGACGGTGGCGGTGAGGCCGGGAGCCGTGACGAGCGGCAGGTCGGCATGGTGTTCGAAGGCGGGAGTGACGCTGCGGTGGGTGTCGGGGAGGGCGACCCACAGCTGGGCACCGTGCAGGAATCGGGGGTGATGCTGGGTGCTCTGCTCGGCGTGGGCGATGGCACGGCCCGCCGTCATCAGGCCGAGTTCGCGCGCGCGGATCGTTGACTCACTGCCGATGCTGTCGCGGTGCAGCACTTCGCCGGCATGCAGCCAACTGACCGTCTGCAGACCGGTGTGCGGGTGCGGCGGGACCCGCATGCCGGGCTCGTCGGCGATGTCATCAGGGCCGTAGTGGTCCACGAAGCACCAGGCGCCCACCATCCTGCGCCCGAGGTTGGGCAGCAGTCTGCGGACCACGGTGGAGCCGCCGAGATTGGCCTCCCGAGGACTCAGGAGTTCTCTGACCGGGCGCGCGGAGACGTCGGATCGCCCGCCGCAGAGGCGGGCAGGGGGATGGAGGTCGAGATTGCTCATGGGCGGTGGCCCCTTTCGTCAGTGGGCGTTGGCGGGAGTGTCGGGATGGTGCCGAGGCGGCTGGTGGCGGGCGCCGAGGGAGACGAGCGGAGTGCCGCCGCGCACGGCGCGGGTGACCGGGCTTCGCTCGGCGATCTCCAGGAGGCGCGCACACTTGCGCCTCGTCGAGAGCACCCAGCAGGTCGATGCGCCGGGTGATCCGGACCGCCTTCCCCGGTCCCTTTTCGTAGGCCAGGTGGACGCGGACACCGTCCAGGGGCCAGCTCTTGCGCTGGGCGTACATGCGCAGGGTGATGGCCGTACAGGAGCCGAGCGCCGACAGCAACAGGCCCACGGGGGACGGCGCGGTGTCGCCTCCGCCGACCGAGACGGGCTCGTCGGCGGCGATCAGGTGCCGGCCGGCCCGGATGTCCACCCGGTAGTCGGCACCGCTGCTGGTGACCACCGCCGCGGCAGCCCGCACGTAAGAAGTGGCCGATGCCGCCGTGGGCGTTTCCTCCATCTCCGGAACCACCCGGTTCACAGTCCGAACCGGGCGCGCTGCGCCTCGGGCACCAGGTCGACGTACTCGGGGTGCTTGGAGATCCAGCCGCGGATGTAGGGGCAGTACGGGAGCACGGCGAGCCCTTGCTCCCTGGCCGAGTCCAGGGCCGCGCGAGCGAGTCTGCTCGCCAGGCCGCGGCCCTCGAAACGGGGGGCGACCTCGGTGTGAATGAAGGCGATCTCGTCCTTGAACCGGTGGTATTCGGCGAAGCCGGCGAGCTCCTCCGCCTCATGGATTTCGAAACGCGACCGGTCCGGGTTGTCCGTCACCAGGGATTCCATAGCTCCTCCTCAGTTGCCGTCACAGATGTCATCGCCTGTTGGGCCAAGGGCCCGGGGAACGAGCACGCCCCCCAGCATAGTTGATAAGTCAACGAGCGTGCTGGAACAGCTCGACCCGCTCGACGAAGAGGTGGTCCCCGTCCTGCACAAGGAGTTCGCCAAGAACCGCCCCGCGAACATGCCCGCCGGCCCCACCCATGCCGCACTGCTCGCCGCGCGCGAGGCCGAGGCCGAATCCGCGGGCTCGGCGGCCTGAAGCATGCGGAAGATCCCAAGGGCTGCAAAGAGGAACGGAAGGAAACCATGAACGCCCTGAAGCTTGTGGTCGTCTCGGCGGGTCCGGGCCCGCCCTCGTCCACCCGGCTGCCGGCCGACCGCCTCACCGAGGCCACCCGGCAGAGGCTGGAGGACGCGGAACACCCCGGTGGACGTCCGCGTGGTCGAGCTGCGTGACCTGGCCTCCGACATCGCCCACAACATGGTGACCGGCTTCCCCGGTCCGGCCCTGGGCGAGGTGCTGGAGGCGGTCGCAGAAGCGGACGGAGTCATCGCGGTGACACCCGTCTTCAGCGCTACCTACAGCGGGCTGTTCAAGTCGTTCTTCGACGTCATCGACAACACCGCTCTCCTCGCAAGGCCCGTACTCATCGCAGCCACCGGCGGCACCGCCAGGCACTCGCTCGCCCTGGAGCACGCCCTGCGCCCACTGTTCAGCTATCTGCGTGCGGTCGTCGTGCCCACCGCGGTGTACGCGGCCGCCGAGGACTGGGATTCGGCTGGTGACGAGCGCACCGACGGCCTCGCCTCCCGAATCAGCCGTGCCGCCGGGGAACTGGCCGTGCTGATGGGCGGGCATCCGACGTGCGCTACGGACCACGGACGGCGTTGCTCCGTTCGCGCAGCAGCTGGCCGCGTCGACCTCGACACTCCCCTAAAGGTTGACGCATCAACCTGGCTTGGATATGTTGTGGATGCATCAACCATCTCCGATCAACCAACTCCGTGATCGCAAACTCGCAGCCGAGCGCTGGGACGGCGATAGCCTCCAGTCGTCGGATTCCCAAGGAGGACAAGTGACGGTCAAGGTCATCGACGTACCCGAAGCGCGCCGCTACGAGGCCACGGTGGACGGGTGGTCCGAGGTCGCGGGCTTCTCGCAGTACATCCGTACACCGGAACTGATCGCGTTCCTGCACACGGAGGTCGATCCGAGGTTCGAGGGCAGGGGGGTCGGTTCCGCCCTGGCTCGGACCTCCCTCGACGAGGCACGCGCCGCGGGGCTGAGAGTGCTGGCCACCTGCCCCTTCTACGCAGCCTGGATCGGCGGCCACCCCGAGTACGCCGACCTGCTGTACCAGGCCCGGAGCAAGGTCAGCGACTGAATCGGCCGACCGGCCTAAGACGTAGTGAGGAAGACCGGTATGAGCGGCAAAGCCCAGGTGAAGGCCTACACGGCGCCGGAGATCACCGTGACCTTCGAGGCGAGGCGCTGTCTCCACGCCGCCGAGTGCCTCAACGGCCTGCCCGAGGTCTTCGACGCGAGCAGGCGTCCATGGATTCAGCCCGAGGCCGCCTCCGGAGACCAACTGGCCGAAGTGGTGCGCCGCTGCCCCTCGGGAGCGCTGCAGTACGAACTGGCGGACGGCGGGAGAGAGACTCCGGACCGGCCCACCCACATCACCCGGACCCCTGCCGGACAGCTGCTTGTGCGCGGCGAGATGTCGCTGGACACGCGGGAGGGGACGCACACCGAGACCAGGGCCGTGCTGTGCGGCTGCGGGAAGAGTCAACTGCAGCCGTACTGCGACCACTCCGGCCCCTGCGGCCAGTGACACCGGCGGCGACCGCCGCCCCACCCGCTTCCCTGAACCGTTGCCCCGGCATGAATGAGGAGCTGAACAGAATGTCCCTTGCAGTGCAGTTCTCCGAGTACGGCACCAGCGAAGTGCTGCGCATCGTGGACGTTCCGGCGCCCGCCCCGGGCCCCGGGCAGGTGCGGCTCGCGGTACGGGCGGCGGGCGTCAATCCGTTCGACTGGAAGGTCATGCACGGGTTCATGAGCCAGATGCTGCCTCTCGATCTCCCGGCGGGTCTCGGCTCCGACGTGGCCGGTGTGGTGGACCAGGTCGGGGAGGGAGTGACCGCTTTCGCCGTCGGCGACGAGGTTCTCGGGACTTCGCGCACCCCGGCCTATGCCCAGACCACGGTCGCCGACGCCGCCGCGCTGGTCACCAAGCCGGCCACCATTGCCTGGGACGTCGCCGGAACTCTTGCGGGTTCGGGCGGAACCGCGTGGACGGTCCTCGACCGCCTCAAGGTCACCCAGGGCGAGACCCTGCTGATCCATGCCGCATCCGGTGGCGTGGGCGCGTTCGCCGCCCAGCTCGCCGTGGCCCGTGGCGTGCGCGTGATCGGCACCGCGAGCCAGGACAACCACGAACGGCTGCGCTCGCTCGGCGTGATCCCCGTCGCCCACGGCGAGGGACTCGCCGACCGGGTACGGGCGATCGCCCCCGAGGGAGTCGACGCCGTACTCGACGCCTCCGGCCGCGGCGAGATACCGTTGTCGATCGAACTCGCGGGAGGCCCCGAGCGCGTCCTCACCCTCCTGGCCTTCGACACCGGCCACCTGGGCATCCAGGTCCACACGGACGGCCCGAGCGGCAACGGCATCAGGGCGCTGCACGACATCCTCGCCCTTATCGAGGAAGGACGGCTGCACGTCCCGATCTGGCGCACCTTCCCCCTCGCGGAGGCAGCCGCCGCACTCGACCTGAGCCGTACGGGGCACGTCGGCGGCAAGATCGTCCTGCTGCCGTAGCCATCGCTCTCGCCCCAGCATCCCCCTTCCCGGAAGAACAGGTCCACAGCAGTTACCCGAGGAGCACCAGGCCCGGGCGCAGTGGGCCATGACCATGCTGATGAGGCGGCGGCCGGCTCGCCTCACGCCGCGCTCGCCGCCTCAGCTGAAGGGCCGTGATCCGCGCCGCGTTCCTCCCGCGCCCGGCACTCGTCAGCCGCCGATCAGGCGCCTCCCGCGCCCCGTCACCTGTCAGGCGCTGGAACCTCCCGCCGCACCGCCGACCGCCAGGCGCCGCTCCAGAGGTCGGATCGCCACGCTCGCCGTCAGCGCCAGGCAGCCGACGACCCCCCACGGCAGCACCCGGTTCACGCCGTACAGGACGCCGAACAGGCCGGGCGTCACCATGTCCGCCATCGCGAACGAGTACTGGAAGGCCGCCAGATAGGTCCCTCGCACCCCCGGAGGCGCCGCCTCCGCGGAGAGCGCGTTCGAGGCCGGCCCGTGCAGCATCTCCGCCGTCGCCCACAGCAGCATCACCAGCGCCAGGTAGCCGACCAGCAGCGGCCCCCGCGGCAGCAGTACCGCCATGGCGGCGGCCACGCACCAGGCCGCCCACAGCCGGCCGCCCCAGGCCATCGCGCCGCCGCGGGAAGTGCGCCGTCGGGAGCGGCGGGTGGCCTCGCCCGTACAGGTGGCCACGACCACCGTGGTGATCGTGAGGAAGGCACTGACCGCCCAGTCCGGCGCGCGGAGCCCGCGGATCACGTAGACCGGTACGCCCACGGCGAGGAAGACCGTGCAGATGTTGAACAGGACGTTCACGCCGATCAGCCCCAGATACGGCCGGTTGCGCAGCAAGTGCCGTACTCCCTCCGAAGGTTGACCGTCAGGTCCGCCGGCCGGCCGCCGTGCACCGCGTACGAACAGCCCGACGGTCACCGCCGCGACGACGAAGGAGATCGCATCCGCCAGCACCATGCCCCGGTACGCGTGCTGCGAGGCGAGCGCGAGCAGCACGCCCGCGAGCACCGTGCCGGCGCCGGTGCCGGCCGCCCGGATCATGCCCGCCCGGGCGAACCACTGGTCCCTGGCCTCTCCGTCCGCCTGCTCGGAGATCAGCGCGAAGACCGACGACCAGTACACCCGCAGCCCCACCGCCTCGACCAGCGCCGCGAGGAACAGCGACACCGGACCGGCCACCCCCAGGTACAGGAAGAACCCGGCGGCCTGCAACGACAACCCCGCGATCACCACCGACCGCGGGCCGATGCGGTCGACGATCCGTCCGACGAGCAGCGGCAGCAGGAGCGAGCAGGCGGTGGCAGCGGTTAGCAGCAGGCCGACGCCGCTCTCCGACAGGTCGGTGACGGCGAGGAAGTAGACCATGGACAGCGGGAGATAGAGCCCGGTGCCGACGGCGTCGATGACCAGGGCCATCGGTATCGCCCAGGCGGCGCCGTCGCGGGCTCGCGGCCACCTCACGGCTTGCCGGGTGCGGCGAACGCCGCCACTCGGCGTCCGTCCGGGGATGGGATGCCGACCGCCCGGCCCGTATCACTCGGCGCGGCTGCGCCGCGGGCTTCCTGCTGCCGGGCGCTGCTCGTACGCACTGGGCAGCCCTCCAATCCTGCTGTGGGTCACCGGGATCTGCCGGAAACGCCTCCCAGCGCACATCCAAGGCACCGCACGTGGCAGTGGAAGCGTTGACGCTGTGTCAGAAGCAGCCGGGTGAAGCGGTACGACTGAGGGCGCACGCCAGGCGGATGCACGCCTCATGCAGGCGCCAGCCGACGGATCTCGGTGAGCACCGTGTCTGTGTAGGGACGTACGCGCGCCTTCAGTTCCCGGCTCCAGTTCTCCTCGGAATAACGGCAGTTGAGGTACAGCTTTCTGGCGTGTTCCAGGACAGGGCGCTGATCCGGAGGGAGCCGGACGAGGGCCCAGTCGGCCGCGGCGTCCTTGGGCCTGATCTCACCGGTGGCGAGCGTGGTCCAGATGCGCGCCAGGGTCAGGACGACGTTGCGGGTATCGCTCTCCAAGTCGTCGAGCAGGCCAGGGATGCCCGACACACTGGCCCGGATCAGATCCGCATGGGGGACGCGATCCAGAACCCGCACCGGCGGCGGGCCGCTGACGGCGTGGTTACCGGAGAGCACCATCGATATCAGCAGGGCCAGATCCGGCATCGGCCCCGGCAGAGGCGGCCCGCCTGCCTCGAACTCGTCGCGCAGCCACTCGCCGTAGAGAAAGTCACCGTTCGGCGGGAACCGCCATGGGCGGACTTCGGACTGGACGACAACAATGAGCTCGACCGGGCGGGCTGTGTCAGGCGCACCGGAACCGGAGATCTTCAGCAGCCCGTCGAGCAGCGCCTGCCGTTCCCGACCGTTCATGCGCCGCCGAGAGACGACAAGGATGTCCACGTCGCTGGCCGGTTTGAGACCCCCAAGCACGCAAGACCCGTGGAGATACGTTCCGATGACCTCGGGCCCCAGCACTCGGCCGACCAGGTCCACGATCTTCCGCAACTGGTCCATCGCACCAGCGTGGCACCCCGGCTCGTGCGGCCGCACCTGCATATCCGAGACAGCGCGCGACACGGCACCGCCCTTCCAGGACAGCGGCGAGTCCGGATTGACCAGGCCGGCGCGCTGTGCGGATCGTCACGCGTTGCTCGTCGATCAGTCGGGTGTCTCGGCCGAGTCGGAGTCATTGGACGGCGCGGACCGCTCGATGTCGTTGGTCGCGGCCCAGCAGGTTCAGGGCGTCCTGCGAGGCTGACGCGGGCTAGGCGGTGTAGATGTACGGGATCTGGGCTGCGTCCGTTGGAGGACGCCGGCCGCAGCGTTGAACGGCATGTTTCGCAGAATGGCCTCGTCAGTCGTCAGATAACCAGCCCGTGGATGACGACCACGGCCAGGCAGGCCAAGGGGAATGCCCAGCCCCCGGGGTCGAAGGCGTACGGCACGTCAAGGCCCATGGTGAAGAAGCCCGTCATGGCCAGTATCAGCAGCAGACGCTCGAGCACCGCGTCGGGCCGCACGGCGTTGGTCAGCCAGCCGAACCCGCTGCACATCCACCAGACGACGACCATCGGGAGAAGTCCCTTGAGGAGGCCTTCCCATCCGGGGTGGGACTCCACCGAGTGGGTGACCTGGGTGACGACGAAGACGAACACCAGATCGAAGAACAGCTCGGTCGGAGTCACCCGGCCCCGCGTGCTCTCCGAGCTCCACAACCGTCTGCGAACGCGAGAGGTCTCGCTCCGTCCTTCTGTGCTCATGACTGTGCTGTCCCCTCAGTGCATGGGCGGCGGCTGTCCCGTCCGACGAGTCACTCGGCGGCGGATCCCATCGCGCGACTCCGAGCATGGCCTCCCACCGACCGGCCTACCGGCACGCCGGGCACCCGCCTCCCGCAACGCCGGTGTCCGAAGGCATGGGAGTCGGTCCGGGCCTGCGGGGTCCTGGAGCCGGTGAGGCTGCCGCGAGCCGGAGGAACGGTCCCTGTCGCCCCTGCCCTGAAATCACTTGATGCATCCGGTGCGCGCTGGCAGCGTGGCCCCTCGTGCCCGAAACAGATACGCCCGGAAGTCGGGACGCCGATCCCCCCGTAAGCGATGCGACGCGGGCATCCACCACCGGCCTCGGGGCCGAACAGCCCCTTCGCTCCCCCGCCTTCAGGTGGTTCTTCGCCGGCCGCGCGATCTCCATGGCCGGCAGCGCCATTTCGCCCGTCGCCCTGGCCTTCGGCGTCCTGGAGCTCACCGACAGCGCCACCTGGCTGTCCGCGGTCACCACCGCCTCCTTGGTCCCCATGATCGCCACGATGATCCTCGGGGGCGGCATCGCCGACCGCTACCGTCGCGACACCGTGCTGCGCCTCACCAGCCTGGGTGCCGGCCTCAGCCAGGCCGCCGTGGCGATCCTCCTCCTCACCCACCAGAACCCCGCGCTGCTGCTGCCGCTGTCCGCTCTCAACGGCATCTTCCAGGGACTGACCACGCCCGCGCTGCGCGGCATCGTCCCAAACCTGGCGGCAGGGCGCGGCTTCCAGCAGGCCAGCTCGCTGCTGGCCTCCGTCAGGAACACCACCCGGATCCTCGGCCCGACCGCCGCCGGCCTGCTGACCGCCTCCGTCGGAGGCGGCTGGGCGATCGCCGCCGACGCCGCGTCCTTCCTGCTGGCGGCCGCTTTCTTCGCCCGGATCTCGCTGCCCGACCTGCCGCCGCGCGCCAAGGGCGGCCCCACGATGCTCGCCGAACTGCGGCAGGGCTGGACCTACTTCAGCTCCAAGCCGTGGATCTGGACGGTCACGCTGGCCTTCGCCGTCTTCAACTCCGCGAACATGGGCGTCTGGCAGATCCTCGGCCCGGTGATCGCGAACGACACCATCGGCGCGGAGGGCTGGGGCCTGGTGCTGAGCGCACGCGGGATCGGGGCACTGGCGGCCAGTGTGGCGATGGTGAAGCTGACGGTGCGGCGGCCGATGGTGCCGGCCCTGTCCTCGATGGCCCTGGGCGCCGTCCCGCTGATCCTGCTCGGCACCGGCGCGCACACCGTCTGGCTGGCCACAGCGGCGTTCGTGTCGGGAGTGGTCGCCGAGTTCTTCACCGTCGTGTGGGAGACCGTCAATTACACCCACGTCCCGGAGCGACTGCTCTCCCGGGTCGGTGCCTACGACGAGTGCTTGTCGTTCGCGTCCGTCCCCGTCGGCCAGCTGTCCGCCCCGGTCCTCGCTGCGGCGTTCGGGACGGCGGCGGTCGCCGTCACCGGCGGCGGGGTGGCGGCGTTGGCGATGCTGATGCCGTTGCTCGTGCCGTCGCTTCGGCGGATCGAGGTCAACCGGGACGTCGACTGACCGGTACGCCTTGGAGGTTGCGGTGATGCTCCACCACCAGACGTTCAGGACGAGGACGGACTGGACTGGCCGCTCACCGACGACTGACCGAGCCTCCGCGCCATCACCGCCTGCGCCTGATGCCGCTGCCGCTCAGTCCCGCGACCGGCGCGCGAGCATGCCGCCGCGTTTCAGCGAGCTGAGGACGAGCGAGACGTCCACGGAGACCACGTCCCGCAGCCAGGGGGCGCGGGTGACGAAGTCGTACAGGGCCGACTCGCTGGGCAGCGCGGCCAGCACCAGGATCTGGTGCTCTCCGGTGACGAAACTGGCGTACCGGACGTGGACGTTGTCCGCCAGCGCCGCCGCCACCGCCTCGGCCCCGGCCGGAGCGGTGCGTACCCGGAGCATCGCCTCCACCGGCAGCCCGAGCAGCGCGGGCTCGATCACGGCGCGGATGCGCACCCTGCCCTCCCGCCGCAGCGCGCCGAGGCGCCGCCGCGCGGTGGCTTCCGAGACGCCCGCGACGCGGCCGAGTTCCTCGTAGGTGCACCGCCCGTCCTCGGCGAGCGCGTTCAGGAGCAGCCGGTCCGACCGGGAGAGGTCGTGTGCCACGTCGGCGGGCGGCATCACATCCCCATCCGTCGGCGAGGGCGCGGGCGCCCCGGACGGGCCCTCCAGCGTGGCGATCTCGTCGTCGGTGAGCAGACCCGAGTGCCACTCGCGGATCGTGCGGATGTGGCGCAGCACCGGCAGCGTGAACGTCTCCAACATGCCGGGCAGTCCCGGCAGTTCGTCCATCACCAGGCTCGCCAGCTGGTCCCGGGGGCAGAGCAGCTCCGCGACACAGTCCGGGGAGCCGGTCAGCACATGAGTGAAGACACAGTCGGGCCGGCGGGCCAGCGCGCTCGCGACCATCCGCGCCTGCCCCGGAGCGCAGCGCACACCGACCACCGTGCTGCGGCCGTGCAGCGCCATGGCGCCGATCCGCACCAGCCCGGAGTCCAGCAAGCGGGTTCCCCGGCGGACGACTGTGCGTTCGGCCTCGCCGAGCGCCGCCGCGATGCGGTGCCACGAGGCCCTGCCGTCGATCTGCAGTGCGCTGATGATGCGGCGATCCAGCGAATCCGCCACGGGACCGGGCTGCTGTGCGTTCATCGCACCAAGTTTATGGCCGATTCCGTCATCTCGGCCGAGATTCTTGTTCCCTTCCGTCAGAGTGCCCGAACCTGCACGACATGAGCCGCACGAACCGATGCCTCCCGCTCACATGACGTACGGAGATGATCGACGTGACCGCGACGCAAGGAACGGCCCAGAAGACTTCCCTTGGGCAACAGGCGGTCGAGCCCTCGCAGGCCCCCGTCACCCGGCGCGGCCGACTGGCTCTGCTGGGCCCCGGCCTGGTCCTGGCAGCCGCGAGCGTGGGCGCCGGCGACATGGTGACGTCCCTGGCGGGCGCCTCCGGATACGGGCTGGCGCTGCTGTGGGCGATCCTCATCGGCGTCGTCCTGAAATTCGTCCTCACCGAGGCGGTGGGACGGCTCTACATGGCGACCGGCCAGACCGTGATCGCCAGCCTGCGATCGGTCGGACGCTGGCTTCCTCCGGCGTTCTTCCTCTTCGTCCTGGTCATCGGACTGCTGTACGGAGCCGCCCTGAGCTCGGTGGCCTCGCTGGCCCTGTCCACACTGTTCCCCGCGCTCCCCTCGCGGCCGCTCGGCATCGCGATCGCGTTGGCGTCCGCCGCGCTCGTGTACGTCGGCCGGTACGCGCTCTTCGAGCGCGTGATGAGCGTCTTCATTCTCGTCAAGTTCCTCGGCATGGTCGTCCTGGCGGTGGCCATGCTCGCCACCATCGACGATCTGCCGGGCCTCGTCTCCACGATGCGCCCGAGGCTCCCGGAGGGAGACGTCGTGACGGTGCTCGCCCTCATCGGCGGTGTGGGCGGCACGGCCGGGATCGCCTCGTACAGCTACTGGGTACGGGAGAAGCGCTGGCAGCACCGGAGCTGGCTGCCCGTCATGCGGGCGGACTCGGCGGTCAGTTACGCCGTCACCTTCCTCTTCGTGCTCTGCACCACCGTCGTGGGGACGGGCCTGCTCTACGGCACCGGCAACACCATCAGCGGCAACGACGGGCTGGCCGCACTCGCCGACCCGCTGGGCGCGGACCTCGGGTCGGCGGCCCGCGTCCTGTTCCTTCTGACCTTCTTCTTCGTGACGCTCAGCGCCCTCGTCGGCGGGTTCAACGCCCTGTGCTATCTGCTGGCGGACTCGCTGCGGACGATGCGCGGCATTCCGGAGACCGACGCCGAACCCCACATGGCGCAGAACAGCCGGCCCTTCCGCGCCTTCGTGGTCTATTGCGCGGCCGCGTCGATCGCCGTCACGTTCATGGGGAAGCCGGTCGCCCTGGTGCTGACGTACGCCGCCTTCGGGTCCCTGATCCTGCCGCTGCTGTCCGGGGCGCTGCTGGTGCTGCTCAACCGCCGGGGCATCGAGCCGCTGTACAGGAACAAGATCATGTCGAATGTGCTGCTGTCCGGCGCCTTCCTCCTCTTCGGGGTGCTGGCCGTCGTACAGGTCAAGGAAACGTTCTGAGAGGCGTGAAGCCCGCAGTGAACCCCATGGATGAACTCTGCTTCCGGAGTGCCACCGATCTCGCCGCCGCGATCCGGCGCCGCGAGGTGTCCGCCCGGGAAGTCGTCACCGCCCACCTGGAACAGATCGAACGCGTCAATCCGGCGGTGAACGCCATCGTCACCCTGGTCGCCGATCAGGCGCTGGAAGAGGCTGCCAAGGCCGACGCGCGGCTGATGTCGGGTGCGGAGGTGGGCCCGCTGCACGGTCTGCCCGTCGCGCACAAGGACCTGCACGACACCGCGGGCATCCGGACGACGTACGGTTCGCCGATCTTCGCCGACCGGATTCCCGACCGGGACCACCTGGTCGTCGAGCGTCTGAAGAACGCCGGGGCCATCACCCTCGGCAAGACCAACGTCCCCGAACTCGGCATGGGTTCGCACACCGTCAACAAGGTGTTCGGGCCCACCCGCAATCCGTACGACCTCTCCCGCAGCGCGGGCGGCAGCAGCGGCGGTGCCGGGGCCGCGCTCGCCTGCGGAATGCTGCCGATCGCCGACGGCAGTGACACCGGCGGGTCGCTGCGCAATCCCGCCTCCTTCAACAACGTCGTGGGGCTGCGCCCCTCCCCCGGGCGGGTTCCGTCCTGGCCCGACAAGGCGCCGTGGGCACAGCTGTCGGTGAAGGGGCCGATGGCCAGGACCGTGTCGGACGTGGCACTGCTCCTGTCCGTGCTCGCGGGTCCCGACCCGCGCAGCCCACTCGCCCTGGAGACGCCGGGTTCCGCCTTCATGGGACCCCTGGACGGCGAGGTGCGCGGCCTGCGCGTGGCCTGGTCGCCCGACCTCGGCGGGACCGTGCCCGTCGACGCCGAGGTACGGGCCGCACTCGAGCCCGCGGTCGAGGCGTTCGCCTCCCTGGGCTGCGAGATCGAGGAGGCCTGTCCGGATCTGTCCGGGGCCGACGAGGTCTTCCTCGTCCAGCGCGCCTGGCAGATGGAACTCGCCTACGGCCCCCTGCTCGACGAGCACCGCGACCGGATGGCCCCGGACGTGGTGTGGAACATCGAGGAGGGACGCGGGCTCACCGGCCCGGACCTCGGCCGGGCACAGCTGCTGCAGGCCGCCCTCTACCACCGCGTCCGTGAGTTCTTCGAGACGTACGACCTTCTGCTGCTGCCGGTCAGCCAGGTCGCCCCGTTCGACATCCGGCTCCCCTACCCCGCCTCCGTGGACGACACAGCGATGGAGACCTACCTGGACTGGATGCGCTCGGCCTACCTGATCTCCGTCACCGGTTGTCCCGCGCTGTCGGTGCCGGCCGGTTTCACCCCCGAGGGTCTGCCCGTCGGGCTTCAGGTGATCGGCCCGCACCGGCAGGACCGGGCGGTGCTGCAAGCCGGATACGCCATCGAGCAGGCGCTGCGGACCGGCGAGCGCAGGCCGCCCGTCGCCCTGAAGGACAGGAGCCCCGTATGACCCCGCGTAGCACTGCCGTGCCTCCGCGCACCGCCCTCGTGATCGGCGCCGGGATGACGGGACTGGCGACCGCCTGGTTCCTCCAGGAAGCCGGCGTCGAGGTCACCGTCGTCGACCGTCGGCAGGTCGCGGCCGGCGCGTCCTGGGGGAACGCCGGCTGGCTCTCCCCCGCCCTCGCCGTACCGCTGCCCGAGCCGGGCGCCCTGCGGCTGGGGCTGCGCACCCTGCTCTCGCCGGCCTCGCCCCTCTACATCCCGCCCCGCGCGGACCCGCGGCTGGCCCGGTTCCTGCTGTCGTTCAGCCGCAACTGCACTCCGCGGCGCTGGCGGGTCGCGATGAGCGCCCTCGCCCCGCTGAACCGGCAGGCGCTGGCCGCGTACGACGAACTCGCCCGAGGCGGCGTCGCCGAACCGACCCAGGCGAGCGACCCGTGCCTCATCGCCTTCACCACCGAGGCCGCCCGCGCGCCGTTCGTCCACGAGCTGGAGGCGGTACGCGCGGTCGGCCAGAGCGTCGACTACGACCTGCTCTCCGGCGCCGAGGCCCGGGACCGGGAGCCGGCGCTGTCGCAGCGGACCGGCGCCGCCGTGCGGCTGCACGGCCAGCGTTACCTGAACCCGGGGGCCTATGCCGCGGCGCTCGCCGACGCGGTGCGCGAGCGGGGCGGCAAGGTCGTCGAAGGTCTGCGGGTCACCCGGGTACAGGATCACGGGAGCGAAGTCGCCGTGGTGGGCTCCGACGGCACGGACCTGCGCGCCGACGTGGCCGTCCTGGCCAACGGAGCCTGGCTGAACCCGCTGGCGGCACCCTTCGGTGTACGCGCCGCCGTCCAGTCCGGCCGCGGCTACAGCTTCACCCTGCCCGCCGAGGGACTGCCCACGGGGCCCACGTATTTCGCCGCCCAGCGCGTGGTCTGCACACCACTGGGCGCCGATCGGGTACGGGTCGCCGGAATGATGGAGTTCACCGCCCCCGACCGGCCCGCGGACCCCCGCCGCGTCCGGGCCGTCATCGACGCGGCCCGCCCCATGCTGCCCGGCGCCGACTTCAGCCGCCGCAGCGACGAATGGGCGGGCCCACGCCCCTGTACCGCGGACGGGCTGCCCCTCGTCGGCCCGACCCGCTCACCGCGCGTCCACGTATGCGGCGGCCACGGGATGTGGGGCATCGCCCTGGGCCCGCTGAGCGGCAAGCTCCTGGCCGAGTCGATCGTGACAGCGCGGAGCGCCGCCGAGCTCACGCCTCTGCATCCGCTGCGCTGACCGCTTGATGGGTCTCCAGTGCCCCGACAGGCAACGCTCGCCCCGTCGCGACGCCCGGCACGCTCCCCCACTGCCTTAGGAGCAGCTGGATCGGTCTGTAGAAGCAGTGGGCGTTCGGTCGGCGGCCTGAGGGCTCGGCCGGCATCTCAGACGGTGCGGTGCATGCCGATCGAGGCGGGCATGGTCGGTGCGAAGCCGAACTTCTCGTACAGGAAGCGGGCATCGCCGTCCGCGATCAGTGACACATACGCACCGGCCGGTGCTCGATGCTCCAGTTCTTGCATCAGCTCGGCCATGATCCGCTTGCCCAGGCCTCGGCCCTGGTGCTCGGGCGCGACGCAGATGTCGACGATCTGGAAGAAGCAGCCTCCGTCGCCGACGACGCGTCCCATCCCGACCGGCTCGCCCCCGCAGAGTACGGTCACGCCCTGCCACGTGTTCGGCAGCCCGGCCCGAGCCGCCTCAGCCGTCTTGGCGCTCAGGCCGGACACGGACCGGAGTCGGAGATACGTCTCCACGGAAGGCGTCACCGCACACACCACGTAAGGACTGATATCAGCTTTCACCTGCTACAGGTTAGGGAGGGAGCCAGATGGAAGCAATGCCCGCGGAGATCGCGGGGCGAAAGCGCGGGGCGTCCTCCGGATCCAGCGTTCCGTTGGCCACGTCTGCCGCCGCCGGAACCGAAAGCGACGGCTTCTCACGCGGCTTCACCACCGGCGCCGTCGTGGCCGCCGCCGCAGCGGTCCTGGCACTGCTGACGCCCGGTCGCGGTCCCCGTGAGCTCGCCCAACAGCCCGACCCGGCGTGAGGGCACGGTTGAGCAGACGGCCGTGACAGCCGGCGAGGCGTTCGAGGAACTCAACTGCCGTCTGGTGGTGGACGCCTCGCCCTGTCTGCGTGTTCGTCGGCTCCGCCAACCACCGCTCCATCAGGTGCCCAGTCCTGAGGAACGGTTCATGACGGCCGCCCGCCGAACTGCCAGGCGTGGACCTCGAAGTCGGCGTACCGGTCCGCGGTCAGGACGGCGCGTGCCGTGTCCGGGTCCGAGGCCCGGACCAGCACCGCCGTACCAAGCCAGGTGGTGCCGTCGTCGGACAGCAGCGGCCCGTACGCGATCAGTTCGTCCCGGTCCGGCGGGACGGCGAGGTCGGCAGCCTGCCCCGAGCCGAGGCCCAGCACCAGGTACCGGTTGCCACCGGTCGCGCCACCAGAGAAGTCCCACATCATGCGTCCCAGCATGTTGCGCCACCGGCGCACGAGCACGTCCCGGTACACGCCGGGTTGGTAGTTGGGCTCGTCGAAGGCGAACGAGCGGGCGGGCGGCAGGATCTGGCAGGTCGCGCAGAGACTCTCCCCAAGGGCCGGTCGAGTCACCTTGGTTTTCCGTCGCTGCGGCCTGGTGTCGTTGCCCAGGACGGGCGCCAGACGGTCTCGGGGAGCGGTGCCAGGTTTCCCAAGTGGTTGATGACTGCCCGGAGTCCTGGGTGTGGATTCGCTCGGGGGAGGATGAGAAAGAGCGGGTACGCGAGCGTCGGATTCACGATCGGGATGCGGCGTAGGTCGTGGTTCGTCGGCCAGATGTACCGGTCGCGCGAGCCCACGACGGTTGCCACGTCCGCGGAGTCCGCGAGGATGTCGAGGAGTACCTCGTCGCCGAAGTGCGGACCCGCGGCGTCGATGCGGAGGTCGAAGTCGGTGGCAAGCTGATCGTAGAACTCTGCCCATTCGCTTCGCGGCGCGATACCCGGCACCCAGATCCGGTGCCGGCGCAGCTGGGACGGTGTGAGTGTTCGTGCGGAGGCGAGCGGGTGCCTCGGGCCGACGAGGAGTTCCAGCGGAGAGTCGAACGCGTGGATCATCTGCACGTCGCGCGGCAGTGTGGCCGGGTCGGTGACCGAGCGGAACGAGGCGTCGATATCGCCTGCTTGGACGGCGGTCACCACCACGCGCGGGTCGTTGACCCTGAGGGTCACCACGTCGAGGTCGGTCTCGGGATGCGACCGCCAGTAGTCGTGCAGGACGACGGCCTGCGCGGACCGCAGGCCGAGAACGTCGATCCGAAGGGCCCGCGAGCCCGGCCTGATTGCCGTGACGGCGCGATCGACACCCGTGACGATGTTCCGGGCGTGCGGCAGGAAAGCCTGGCCGTCGAGTGTCAGCTCGACCCCTCGGGCGGTTCGGATGAACAACCGGACGTCGAGTTCGCGCTCGAGAGTCGCGATCCGCTTCGACACGGCCTGTTGCGTTACGCCGAGCTCGTCGGCCGCGTGCTGCAGCTGTCCGAGCTCGGCCGCGCGGACGAACGATCGCACCGCCTCGGTATCCATTGATCAAGCATAAGTGTGCCCAACCGATGGTTGTGGCTCGCCCGGGAGTCGGTTGTTTGATCCCACGACGCAGCGGCGGGTGTGATGCGGAGACCCGAACATCGGTTGTCGCGAGGGAGTCGCATGCGCGTGCAGTTGGGGCGCAGTTTTGGTTGGCTGTGGTCGGCCTACGCGGTCAGTACATACGGTACGTGGATTGCCTTCGGCGCGTTCCCGTTGATCGCGGTTCGAGTGCTGCACTCGTCGGCATTCGCCGTGTCGCTCCTGGAGGCGGCCGGGCTTGCCGTCGCGGCGCTTGTTGCGTTGTCGCTGGGGCCGTGGGTCGAGCACCGGGCCAAGCGTCCGGTGATGATCGCGATGGACCTGATCCGGTTCGTCGCGACGGCAAGCGTCCCGATCGCGTACGTCCTCGGCTTGCTCTCGTACGGCCAACTGCTGGTCGTCTCGGTCATCTCCGGGACCGCGAGCATCGCCTTCACCGCCGCATCCGGCGCGTATCTCAAGTATCTCGTCCGTGGCGATCACCTCCTCGTGGCGAACGGGAGATTCGAGGGCACGAGCTGGGTGGCGACCGCGGCGGGCCCGCCCCTCGGTGGTGCCCTCATCGGGTTGCTCGGCCCGGTCGTCACTGTCATGGCCGACGCCCTCAGCTACCTGCTGTCCGCGCTCGGGGTCCTCCGCATCCGCGGAGGCGACGTCGCGGTACCCCGCGACCGGGCCGCCAGGTTGCGCGGAGCCGACCTTCTTGGCGGCTGGCGGTTCATCCTCCGCGACCACGCACTGAGGCGCCTCTTCCTCAACTCGGTCCTGGTCAGCGGCCTCATCATGGCCACCGTCCCGCTGCTGTCCGTCCTCCTGCTGGGCCAGTACCACTTCCCGGCCTGGCAATACGGTCTCGCCTTCGGCATCCCGGCACTCGGCGGCTTCGTGGGCGCCCGCCTCTCCGCGCGCCTCGTGACCCGCTACGGCCGGCACCGGGTCATGATCGTCTCCGGCTGGCTGCGATCGCTCTTCCCGCTCGGTCTCGCGTTCGTCCGTCCCGGCATCCCCGGACTCCTCACCGTGATCATCGTCGAGGGCATGCTGATCACCTGCATGGGCATCTTCAATCCGATCTACGCAACAGAACGCCTGCAACGGACTCCCGTGGATCACACCGCCCAAGTCCTCAGTACATGGAGTGCCATCAGCAAACTCCTGCAAGCTGCCCTGATGGTGATCTGGGGCATTCTCGCCACCCTCACCAGCCCGCTCGCCGCGATCACCATGTCCGGCGTCCTCCTGCTGGCCACCCCGCTCCTGCTGCCCAAACGGATACATCTGTCCGCCCCTGAGCCCGCCTCGTCGGCCGAAGACGTCCGGCTCGCATGACTGACCACAAACGCCCCGCTCACCCCGGAAAGGTGCGCGACACACGACGACGGTGCCGAGAGGTGATCGTGCCTCAGAACTGTGTGGGCGCCGCCCGACGGAGCATCGGACGGCAGTACGCGGTGCCGAGCGCGGTCACGCCACCCGGTGGGCCACCTGGCCACCCGTCACGGTGAGGCGCACCGGGGCCTGCGCGAGTTCATCCGCCGGTGCTTTCACCGGGTCGAGAGCGAAGGCCGTGAGGTCGGCTCTGAATCCGGGTGCGATGCGCCCGGCGGTGTCGGACTCGCCCGCGGCGAGCGCCGCGTGTGTCGTGCAGCCCTCCAGCGCCTGCAGCCCCGTGAGGCCGCCGCGCGAGGCCGCGGCGCCGAGGGGGGCGCGTGCGGTCGCCAGGACGCCGCGCACGTCGTAGGGGGCGATCGGCCAGTCCGAACCCAGGGCCACCACCGCACCCGCGTCCCGCAGGTCGCGGGTGCGCCATGCCCGACCGGCTCGCTCGGGCCCCAGCCGCCGCGACCACTCGTCGTCCTGGTCGGCCCGGGTGTACGCGGTGTGCGGCGGCTGCATGGACGCGATGACCCCGAGCCGGGAGAAGCGGCTGAGCGTGTCGTCCGGCACCGTCTCGATGTGCTCGATCCGGTGGGCGAACCGCCCGCCGTCGCCGAGCCCCTCCACCGTGTCGAGGACATGCCGCACGGCCGCGTCCCCGATCGCGTGCGTGGCCGTGCGGACACCGGCCGCGTGCAACTGCCGTACGGCGGCGGTGTACGCGGCCGGGTCCGGCCAGAACGCGTGCGTGCCCTGCCCGTGGCAGTCCGCTTGCTGCAGCCAGGCCGTGCCGCCCTCCACAGTGCCGTCCATGAAGAACTTGACACCGCCGACCCTCCAGTGGCGCCCCCGGTGTTTCTGGAGGGCGATGAGCTCGTCCAGGGTCTCCTTGTCCGCCCCGGGCATGCACCAGGGCGCGAAGCGCAGCCGCACCGGCAGGACGGTCTCCTCGGCGACGGCCCGGACCAGCTCCAGATCCCCCAGGTCCATCACATGCGCCCCAGTCAGACCGGTGGCCGCCATCGCGGCCAGCAGCTCGACCAGCCGTGACCGCCGTTCACTGTACGAAGGCCGGGGCATGACGCCGGTGACCAGTTCCATCGCGGCGTGCTCGACCAGATGGCCGGTGGGCCGCCCGTCGGCGTCGCAGACGATCTCCGAGCGCTGTACGAAGGTCCGCGGCCCCGTGATCGCGGCGGCCTTCAGGCCCGCCTCGCTGACCAGCGCCGAGTGCCCGTCGTACAGGCGCAGGAAGGCGGGCGCGCCGCCGAGCACGTCCTCGACGAGCGACCGGTGAGGGGGCCGTCCGCCGAACACGTTGTGGTCGAGCCCGAACCCGACGACCCAGCCGTCGATACGCGACGCGTCCTTCAGCGCGCTTCGCAGTCCTTCCAGGTCCCGCACTCCGGACAGGTCGACCCCGGTCGCCATGTCCAGTCCCCAGACGGGGTGGCTGTGCGCGTCCACGAGCCCGGGTACGAGATGCGCCCCGTCCAGGGACACGATCTGCGTGCCCGGCCCCCGCCAGTCCCGTACGTCGGCCTCCTCGCCGACCGCGGCGACAAGCCCGTCGCGTACGGCGACCGCCGTAGCGTACGGCCTGGCGGGATCGAGGGTGCGGACTTCGGCGCCGGTGAGGATCAGCTCGGCGGTGGGCATGCGGTAACTCCCTTGCGGTGGACGGCTATGCGGCGGGCTTGGCGGGCTCCGCCGGGTCGGCAGGCTCGGCGGCGAAGTCCGCGTACACCTCGGGGCGTGCGCGGCGCAGCCACCAGGCGAGGACGAGGCCGACGACGAAGACGGCGGGCGCCAGGGCGATCAGTACGGCGTTCACCGTGGAGGACGCACCGATGAACAGGTCGATGTGGGACACGACCAGTCCTATGGCCGTCGCGAGCAGCACGGTCGCCACGACGGGTGCGACGACCGTGCGCAGCGCGCCTTCCCGGTGCCGGACCCGGCGGAAGTAGCAGGGCACGGCGATCGCGGCGAGGAGCTGGAGCGTGAACAGGCCGATCATTCCTGGGGTGTTGACCCACAGGAGCAGTTGCCCGTACGGGTCGGCGCCGGCGGCCCAGAAGGCGAGGACGACAACGGCACCGAGCACGGTCTGGGCGATTCCGGCGACGTACGGGGAACGGTGGCGCGGATGGATGCGACCCAACGCCCTTGGCAGGACGCCCTCTTCGGCGAGGGCGAGCCCGTAGCGGTTGATGGCGTTGTGGAAGGCGAGCAGCGAGGCGAGGACGCTGGTGACGATGAAGACGTGCATGAGGTCGGACGCCCAGCCGCCGACATACGTGGTGATGGCGGAGAAGAAGAGCCCGCCGGGGTCCTTGGCCGCGGCCGCCACGACCTCGGCGTCCCCGAAGGCCTGGATGACGACCCAGACGATGAACGCGTAGAAGAGACCGAGGAATCCGACGGCGAGGTACGTGGCGCGCGGCACCGTGCGCTCCGGGTCGCGGGCCTCGCGGCGGTAGATGACGGTGGACTCGAAGCCGGTGAACGCGGCGAAGGCGAAGGCGAGGACTGCCGCGGTACCGGGAACGAACACGTTGCCGGGCGTGAGGGAGGCCCCGGACAGGCCGTGCGCGCCACCGTCGACGAGCACCCCGGCGGCGAGCAGCACGAGGATCCCGGTCTCGGCGACGAGCAGAACGCCCAGCAGCTTGGCGCCGAAGTCGATCGACCGGTAGCCGCCGTAACCGATGACGACCAGCCCCGCCAGCGACACCGGCAGCCACGGGATGTCCGCCCCGAAGAGGGCGTGCACGGTGTCCTGTGTGGCGGAGCCGAGGAGGCCGTAGACGCCGATCTCCATGCCGTTGTAGCCGATGAGGGCGAGCAGGGCGGCACCGATACCGATCGGGCGGCCGAGGCCGCGGGTGATGTACGCGTAGAAGGCGCCGCCGCTGCGGACATGGCGGCTCATGGTGGTGAACCCGACGGCGAACACGGCGAGCGTGATGCCGGCCAGCAGGTAGCCGACGGGTGCGCCGATCCCCCCGAGCAGGATCGCCAGCGGGGCGACGCCCGCCATGACGGTGAGCGGGGCGGCGGCCGAGACGACGAAGAAGGCGATGTCCGCGGTGCCGAGGGAACCGGATCTCAGGGTCGCCGCAGAGCGCGGCGTCTTCTCTTCTTTGGTGGTCACAGACATGCGGGAAAGCCCTTCTGGCGGCGGGCGGGGAGAGTCCGGAGCGTGCGGGGCGGCCCCGGGTTCCCGGACTCGGGTGGCGGCCGGGGACCCGTAAATCTAAAGGCTTTCGGTTTCGGCAATGTAACCTCCTGTTGGGCATCCGGGAAGACCTCAGGGGGAGCGCAGATCATGGGACGGCCGCGCACGGCGTTGCTGGACAGGGAGCGCATCACCACCACCGCGCTCGAACTCGTCGATCAACAGGGCGAGTTCAGCGTCCCGCAGATCGCCAAGCGCCTCGGCGTGCAGACCGGCTCGGTGTATCACCATGTCGACGGGCGCGGCGGCATCGTCGAGCTGCTCCGCGAACGGGTCTCCTCGGCGATCGACGCGGAGACACTGACGCTGACCCCCTGGGACACGGCCCTGGCCGCCTGGGCCCGCTCCTACCGCGCCGCCTTCGCGGCCCACCCGAGGAGCATCCCGCTCCTGATGACCTCACCCGTGCGCGCGCCTCGCGTCCTGGAGCAGTACGAGCGTGCGGTCACCCTGCTCCTGGACGCCGGCTTCGCCCTCCCGGACGTCATGCCGCTGATCACGGCCCTGGAGAACCTGGTCCTCGGCTCGGCCCTGGACCTCGCCGCCCCGGAGACGATGTGGGAACTCCCGGACGAGACCACGACACCCCGCCTCGCCGAAGCGCTCGACGCGGTGGGCGAGGGACGCGCGGACCGGGCGTTCGCAGTGGCGCTGGAGGGATTCCTGGCGCATGCCAGGACCTTGCGGGGAGCCTGAGGCCGCCGGGGGTGTCGCCGGTGGCTGCCGGCGAACCGGTGTGCACAACAAGGGGGGGCCGACTTCCGTCGTAGGCTGAATCCCGCCGTGATGGACAGGGAGGCTGAGGTGCCCGAGACCACGCTCACCGAGACGCTGGCGGCCGAGGTGATGGCCGAGCTGGCCGAGCTGGAGGACCCGAAGGCACGCGCGGTGAACGAGAAGCACGGTGACGATCACGGTGTGAACCTCGGCAAGCTGCGTGCACTCGCGAAGCGGCTGAAGACGCAGCAGGAACTCGCGTGCCGGCTCTGGGAGACGGACGACACCGCGGCGAGACTGCTGGCGCTCCTGATCTGCCGCCCGAAGGCGTTCGAGCGCGACGAGTTGGACGCCATGGTGCGCGAGGCGCGCGCACCCAAGGTGCACGACTGGCTCGTGAACTACGTGGTGAAGAAGAACCCGCACTCCGAGGAACTGCGCCTGGCCTGGTCCGCCGATCCCGATCCAGTGGTCGCGAGTGCCGGCTGGGCGCTGACCACCGAACGCGTGGCGAAGAAGCCCGAGGGTCTCGACCTCGCGGGACTGCTCGATGTCATCGAGGCGGAGATGAAAGACGCCCCGGATCGCCTGCAGTGGGCGATGAACCACTGCCTGGCTCAGATCGGGATCGAGCACGCCGAGCACCGCGCCCGTGCACTCGCCATCGGTGAGCGCCTGGAGGTGCTCAAGGACTACCCGACCTCCCCGGGCTGCACGTCTCCGTTCGCGCCCGTCTGGATCACCGAGATGGTGCGCCGACAGCACCAGTAGGGCCTGTCCGGCGGATCCTGCCGGACAGGCCCTGTCCCGGAGGACTCAGCGCTTGAGCGTGAAGGTGAAGTCTCCGGAGAGCCTGCCGCTCAGGCGGACTGCCGAAACGAGATTCCCCTCGGTGATCAGTCTCTCGACCTCGGCTCGCGAAAAGCCGAAGCCTTCAGCGATCAGTCGTACCGGCCGGACAGGGATCCGCGCCGCAAAGCGGACCAGGACCTCGATCGCCTCCCCCTCCAGCTGATCCGATCCGCCGGTGTCGAGGCGCCAGGCGTTGTCCCAGTCGAGGGCGATGCGATTACGGCGCCGCACGACCGGATCCTGGAGCAGCTCGGCTGCAAGGCCAAGATCGTTGCCGTGGAGCAGGTCCAGGAGCTCAGGACGTATGGAGCGCACGTTCAGCCGTTCCAGGACAGTGAGCTTGGTGGTCTCCCCGCACACGGTGCACAGCGCGAGGAGCCACGCGTCGATGAGCTTGTGGTTCGCGTTGACGCGGAATTTGCCGCTTGACCGGAAGCGCCCGGAGGCGCAGGCGTGGCAACGGCGGAGAACGAGCGGCAGGCGGGTGGGCACGACCACCCAGATTCTGGACACAGAGACACACCGGTTCCAGTGAGAAGTCCGCAGCGAAAAGGAGCGCGGCGCACATGCGCGACGCGCGACGAATCAGCGCTCAGGAGGTCTCACTGGGTGTGCAACGGCATGTCCTCAACAAGGCGGCAGGGGGCGGGAGCACGGTAATGGCGCACGGAGGTGCGGCTCCACTGGTTTTGGCGCGGGTGGCGATGCCTGGCCGCTGCAGAGGCGGTTGTTGCACCGCTCGACGGTGCAGCGCTGCTTGGACGCCTCGAGGTCGAAGGCCGAGGACTCGGTCAGCGCCGACACCGACGACTTCCTCGCCCTCCCCCAACTCCTCGGCCCCCTCACCGAACGCGCACGCGTAGTCATGGCCCTGGCGGCACCGACGGCCGCCGGCCGTCCGCACTTCAATGCTCCGGAGCTCGGGATGTAGGTGCCGGGGCCGCGGCACGACGGAGTGCTGCCCCGAGTGCCTGTACCGAGCGGGCGGCTTCCTCGGCATCCGCGGCGGAGACGCACAGTCGGGCGAAGGGAGCGGAGCGCCACAAGTCCACGCGGACCACTGGGGTGCCGACGCGTACGGCGATGAAATCCAGGCCGTCGCGGTGCCGCCACTCTCCCAGGCAGAACCGGCCGGGGCGCCACCGGCCGCGCCGCCTCACGCCGCGCAGAGCGCGCCACCAGTCCGGTTCGACCTTCACGTCCTTGACCGCCGTCAGTGGTATGCGTACGTTCCGGCATCCGGTCACAGCCTTCTCCCGCCAGGAGAGGCGGACGACCACGTCTTCCTCTTCCCTCACAAGCCGTGCCATCGAAACGTCGCTCACTCCCTACAGCAGCCACCAGATTGCGCTGTCCACAGCCGCTCACGCACCTTGGCGGGCTGTATCAACCGCCGCGCTCGGAGGGCGTCGGCACCATCCGGGCGTAGGCTGCCCGGAGCCGGTCGTAGGCGTCCACGTCGGTCCATATCTCGCGGGGACCGGGCCGGGCTGCGCACCAGGCCCGGATGCCGGCCGCGACGCATGCGGTCAGCGGGATGAGCAGCCACATCAGTGCGCCCATCGATGCTCTCCTTTCCTTCGGACTTCCTGTCTGTTCTCCCGGGCCGGTGATCAGCGGGACTCGGCTGACGATTGCCGGGCCCGTGTGTCCGCGGCCGGCTGGTGATGGTCGGCGGCGGACAGGAGTGGCGCCGAGTGGCGCTCCGGGCGGTGTTCGCCGGTGTCGGGGACGCGGCTGCGCGGCGCGTCGGACCCGCCGGGCAGGGGGACGGGTCGGCGGGCCATGAGACGGCCGACCCAGCGTCGCGCGCAGTGGGGGCACGCCGGTGCGCCGTCGGGGGTGTAGGGGGAAGCGACACCGACGTTGTCCTGGGAGAAGGACTCCCACTCCTGTCCCCGGTCGTCCACGTAGCGCTGCACGTCGTAGTCGGCACTCCAGCGGTACCAGCAGTGCCCGCAGGTGAACTCCACGCGTTCCACGGCCAGTTCGGTGATCACTGCGCAAAACCTCCCGGATGGTCGACACGGGCGGTGGCGGAGGAGGCCAGCGCGGCCTCCAGGGTCGGATGGACGGGCAGGGCATCGGTGAGCCGGCTGATCCGCAGGATGCGCAGGACCCGCCCCGCGGCGCAAACCAGACGCAACTCGCCCTGGCCCGTCTGTGAGACGGAGCGGATGGCCATCAGCGTGCTCAGCCCGTCGACGTCGCAGTAGGACAGTTCGGTGAGGTCGACGACCAGCAGCAGAGGGCGCGCGGTGCGCTCGGCCGCGGTGGCGGCGCAGGCACGCAGCTCCGGGGCGGTCTCGGTGTCGAGGACCCCGCGGACTTCCATGACGGTCCAGTCGCCCTCACGGCGCGACGCCACGAACAGAGCCATGGCCACCTGCCTCGTGTTTCCCGTGCCTGTCCTGGCCCGGCGCACCTCGTACGACGCGCGCCGGGCCGGCGTTTCGTCCTCGGTCCGCTGTCTTGCTCTCTGTGCCTGTCTTGCACTCTGTTCCGCTCAGCCAGTGATCTGCTCGGCCTCCTTGTCCGTTCGACTGATCTCGATACGACGCGGCTTGGCCTCGTCGGCCACGGGGATACGCAGCGTGAGCACGCCGGCGTCGTACTGGGCGTCGATCTTCTCCACGTCGAGGGATTCGCCCAGGAAGAGCTGGCGGCTGAAGACGCCGTGCGGGCGCTCGGCGACCAGCAGGTCGGCGTCCTTGACGTCGGGTGCGGGACGCTCGGCCCGTACGGTCAGGACGTTGCGCTCCACATTCAGGTCCACGGTGTCCGGGTCGACGCCGGGCAGGTCGAAGTGGACCACGAAGCTGCCGTCACTCTGGTACGCGTCGATCGGCATGGCGGCCGGCCTGGCGACGGTGCCGAACGCCTGCTGGGTCAGCTGCTGGGCGAGCCGGTCGAATTCCCGGAAGGGATCCGTGCGCATGAGGACCATCGTCCAACTCCTTTCGCCTGGTCGGTTCGGTCCGTCCGGGCTCCGGGAGCCCGGAATGCCTTCACCCATGCATATACCCCACCCGCTCAGACTTGACAAGAGAGCGCTCAAGTTTTATCCATTCCAGTAGGCAAGTCGACCCGAAACCGCAGCTCGCGGCAGGTGAGGAGGTGGCTTGGAGTGCAGGGTCGGAACGGGGCGGCGGACCTGTACGCGGTGCTGGGAGTGAAGCCCTCGGCGACGGCCGAGGTGATCACCTCCGCCTTCCGTGCCCGAGTGCGGGAACTGCGTCCCGACACCCGGGTCGACGCCGTCACCGCGGAGCGGTTCGGGCGGTTGCGGGCCGCGTACGACACCCTCCGCGACCCCGGACTGCGCGCCGCCTGCGACCGCGAGCGCACCGCGCCTCCCCCGGCTCCGGCCCGCCCGGTGCGCCGCGTCGTGGTGGTCCGGGCGGCAGGCAGTATGCCGCCGCCCGAACCACCGCTGCGGGCGGGACCGGTCCGGTGGGAGCGGAGGGCCCGAGGCGGCCCCCGTTGAGATCGGTGAGATCCGGCAAGCCCGGCAGTGTCCGGCAACCGTGAGGAGGGAGAACCAGATGGCCCGCTCGGTCGGCATCGACCTCGGTACGACGAACTCGGTGGTCGCGGTCCTCGAGGGCGGTGAGCCCATCGTCGTCACCAACACGGAAGGGGCCAGGACCACCCCGTCGGTGGTGGCCTTCGCCAAGAACGGTGAAGTGCTCGTCGGCGAGGTCGCGAAACGGCAGGCCGTGACCAACGTCGAGCGCACCGCGCGCTCCGTGAAGCGGCACATGGGGGACCACGGCTGGCGGTTCCCTGACAGCGGCGACATCGACGGCAAGCGGTACACCGCGCAGGAGATCTCCGCGCGCGTGCTGCAGAAGCTGAAGCGGGACGCGGGGGCGTACCTGGGCGAGGACGTCACCGACGCGGTGATCACCGTACCGGCGTACTTCGACGACACCCAGCGGCAGGCCACCAAGGAGGCGGGCGAGATCGCCGGCCTCAATGTCCTGCGGATCATCAACGAGCCGACGGCCGCGGCACTGGCGTACGGCCTGGACAAGGAGAACGACCAGACGGTGCTGGTCTTCGACCTGGGTGGCGGCACCTTCGACGTGTCGCTCCTCGAAATGGGCGAGGGCGTCATCGAGGTGAAGGCCACCAACGGCGACACGCACCTCGGCGGTGACGACTGGGACCAGCGGATCGTCGACCACCTGGTCAAGCAGTTCAAGAACGGCTACGGCGTCGATCTGTCCAAGGACAAGATGGCGGTGCAGCGGCTGCGGGAGGCCGCGGAGAAGACGAAGATCGAGCTGTCCTCGTCCTCCGAGACGACGATCAACCTGCCCTACGTCACCGCGTCCGCCGAAGGGCCGCTCCACCTGGACGAGAAGCTCACCCGCGCGCAGTTCCAGCAGCTCACCGCCGATCTGCTGGAGCGCTGCAAGGCGCCGTTCCACAACGCGGTCAAGGACGCCGGCATCAAGGTGTCCGACATCGACCACGTGATCCTGGTGGGCGGTTCGACCCGGATGCCGGCCGCGACGGACCTGGTGAAGGAGCTCACGGGCAAGGACCCGCAGACGAGGTCGTGGCCGTCGGCGCGTCCCTGCAGGCGGGCGTCCTCAAGGGCGAGGTGAAGGACGTCCTGCTTCTCGACGTGACCCCGCTGTCCCTCGGCATCGAGACCAAGGGCGGCATCATGACCAAGCTCATCGAGCGCAACACCACGATCCCCACCCGGCGTTCGGAGATCTTCACGACGGCGGAGGACAATCAGCCCTCCGTGACCGTGCAGGTCTACCAGGGCGAACGTGAGATCGCCGCCTACAACAAGAAGCTCGGCATGTTCGAGCTGACCGGCATCGCACCCGCACCGCGCGGGGTGCCGCAGATCGAGGTGGCCTTCGACATCGACGCCAACGGCATCATGCACGTCTCCGCCAAGGACCTCGGCACCGGCAAGGAACAGAAGATGACCGTCACCGGCGGCTCGGCCCTGCCCAAGGACGACATCGACCGCATGGTCCGCGAGGCCGAGCAGCACGCCGAGGAGGACCGCAGGCGGCGCGAGGCCGCGGAGACGCGCAACCAGGCCGAACAGCTCGTCTACCAGACCGAGCAGCTCCTCAAGGACAACCCCGACAAGATCCCGGCGGACGCGAGGAGCGAGACCGAGACGGCCCTCGCCGACCTCAAGGAGAAGCTGAAGGACGAGAACGCGGACACGGCGGCCCTGCGACAGGCAATGGACCGTGCGGCGCAGGCGGCCCAGAAGATCGGCACGACGCTGTACGAGAAGTCGCGCACCGAGGGCACGGCGCAGGACTCCGCCGGTGCGTCCCAGGTGTCCGGCGCCGACGAAGAGGTGGTGGACGCCGAGATCGTCGACGAGGACAAGCCGGAGGCGGGCTGACCATGGAACGGAGCCGGCCGCGCGATACTCAGGAGCTGGAGCAGCTGCTGCGGGAGCGCACCGCCGACCTGCAGCGGGTGAAGGCCGAGTACGACAACTACCGCAAGCGGGTGCGCCGCGACCGTATGGCCATCCGCGAGATCGCGGTGGCCAACGTGCTGACCGCCCTGCTGCCCGTGCTGGACGCCGTCGACCGCGCCCGCGACCACGAGCCGCTGACGACTGGCCTCAAGGACATCATCGGCACCCTGGAGACCCAGCTGACAGCGCTCGGGATGCAGGAGTTCGGCAGGGAGGGCGAGGTCTTCGACCCCACCCGGCACGACGCCCTGACCCACCACATCGCCCTCTCTTCCGAGCACCTGACCTGCACCAGGGTCCTGCGCCCCGGTTACCGGCTCGGTGACCGACTGCTGCGCCCGGCGCACGTGGAGGTCACCGGGCCACCTCAGCCCGGCAGGCAGCCGGGCCCGACTGAAGATGAGTAGGCGTCGTCGGCCGCATGGGCCAGTATCGTCGGGCGGCGCATACAGAGGGCGCGAGCTGGTACAGGTACGGCCGGTCCGGTGAGCGGGGGTGTCGCCGGGCCGGACGGATGACGATGTCCCGGTCGGGCTGTCGTCACGGGCGCCACTGGTGGATCATGGTTGCTGTCCGTACCACCGGGCGGAGGTGATGACGATGCGGTCCGCGGACGACGACAGCGACGAGACCCCTGAGCACGTCGACCCTCCGTCCTGGAAGACCGGCGCACTGTCGCGGACACCTTCACCTCGGCAGCCGCGGCCGCGGACGTACGGCAGGTTCCGGCGCTGCTGTGCCAGGCATGCGTGGAGCTGCTCCCGATCACCGGCACCTCCATCTCCATCACCGACGGCACCACCGTCCGTGCGCTGTGGTGCGCCGGCAACCGTACGGCCTCCCGCCTGGCCGAAGCCCAGGTACACGCTCGGCGACGGCCCCTGCCAGACCGCCCTCGCCCGGACGGCACCAGTGCCGGCGGCCGACCTCAGCCGCGGTCCGGACGCCCGCCGCTGGCCGGTCTTCGCCCACCAGGCCACCGAACTCGGCGTGCGGGCGGTCTTCTCGCTTCCGCTGGGCACCAGCGCGCTGGCGATCGGCACGCTCGACCTCTACCGCGCCCACCCCGGGCGCTCTCTCCGACCGGGATCCGCGGAATGCCCTGCTGGCCCGGGGCGCGGTCACCTTCGCCGTGCTGAACCTCGACTCCGGAACGGGCGACTACGCTCCCGCGGACGGAGCAGGAGTAGCTTCATGGGTGGCGGCCGCGGAGGCAGACCACACAGAGGTCCACCAAGCCGTCGGCATGGTCATGGTGCAGTTGGGAGTCGACCCGCAGCAGGCCCTGGACCGGCTGAGGTCACGCGCCTTCACCCAAGGGCGAACGTCCAGAGGGCCCCGGTCGGTTCGGGAGCGACGAAGGAGACGGTGACCGGTCATGACCCGTGAGGAACAGCTCACCAAGGCGTTCGTCGGGCTGGCCGACACCCTCGCCGACGGCTTCGACCCGGTGGTCCTCCTGGACCGCCTCGCCGGGCACTGCATCGACCTCACCGGTGCCGAAGCGGTCGGTGTCACCATGGCCACCACCCGCGGCGACCTGCGCATCATGGCCGTCGCTCCGCAACAGCAGGAGACCCTGACCGAGCTGGTCCGGCAGCAGGCCGGAGAGGGCCCCGCCCGGGACTGCTACCGCACACGCCGACCGGTGAACGCCACCAACCTGTCCGGCGACGCCGACAACTGGCCCGAGTTCGCCCCCCGGGCGCGGCAGGCCGGCTACCGAGCCGCGCACGCCCTGCCACTGCGCGTCAACCACCATGCCATCGGCGCCGTGACCCTCCTGCTCACCGCCCCGGGCGGCCTGCCCACGACCGACCTGCGCCTGGCCCAGGCCCTCGCCGACGTGGCGGCCGTGGCCCTGGTCCACTGGAGTCCGGACCCGGCCCGGCCCATGGACATCCTCACTCAGGCCCAGGCCGCCGTCGCCGCCAAGGCGACCGTCGAGATGGCCCAGGGCATGCTCGCCGAGTACGGCCGCCTCGATCCCGCACAGGCCATGGACGCCCTGCGCACCTATTGCTGCCGCGACGGCGACCGCCTCACCGAGGTCGCGCAGGCCCTCGTACGCCGCACCCTGGCCCCGGAGACGGTGCTCGCCGCCCTGCGGTAGCCGGTCCGGCGCCCAGCGTTCTGCCTCTAGTCGCTTCGCGTTTCGGTCAGGGCGCCGCCCCGGCTGCGCGCACTGCGCCGTCACGGCAATGTCAGTCGTTCTTGCCGCGGCCGGTGAGCATGTCGCGGACCCGGTCGACCATTCCGGCTCCTGGAGCCAGGAGTTTGTTGAGCGGCGGGGTGTCCGGGGCTGCGGGATGCGGGCGGGTCGGGGCGGACTCCTTGGCCCTGCGTACCTTGTCACCCAGTTCGTTGAGGGTTTCCGTGGGGCAGGCGTCGGCCAGCAGGGGGAACAGGCGGTCTTCTTCGTCCCTGACATGTGCGGTGACCGACGACTTGAGCTGCGCTACGAGGGTGTCGAACTGCGCGTCACCGGGCCGGCAGGCTTCCAGCTCCTTCAGCAGACGCTCCACCTCGCTGTGGTCGGCGATCTCCTTGTCGGCGAGGTCGTCACCGCCGTCGACGTATCGGCGGACCGCCGGGTAGAGGTGCTCCTCCTCGGCCACCGCGTGCCGTACAAGCTCCATGGTCAGCTGGTCGGCCAGCTCACGGCGCCTGTTCTCGGCTGCGGCGTGGGTTTCCATCTCAGCGAACAGACCGTCAACTTCCCGGTGATCCGCTGTCAGTTCCTCAATGACGTTTCCTCCGTGCCCCATGTGTGGGCGCTCCTTCCTGTCATCTGGCGTGGATGGACTGCCATGGCCGGTGTCAGGGCTCGGTGGCCGCCGATGGCCGGACGGGGTGGTACACCTGGCGGCCGGGAGGCGGCCGGGAGGCGACAGCCTGCGGGGCCCGCTTCCAGGAGCCTGTCACAGGCCGGTCTGGGTCGCCCGGCGGCGACCGCAGTGGCCCGCCGAACGGGGGACGGCGGAGCGTGAGGGCGGCCGTCTCTCGGGCGGCCCGGCGTCGATCGGACCTGCGCGCCACCGGAGTTGCTCATGTCCTGGCGATTTATGGGACTCACATGGGGTACTTCCGATATGGACGGACTGGCCCGTGGGAGGAATCCGGACATGCTGTCTCATAAGCTCGAGCGTGGCGTTCTGGTCATCACTGTGCATCACGATCCCGGCATCGGCGGACGCGCCACCCTCGCAGCGGAGATCAGCAACCTGATCCGTGCCCACAAGCCGGCGCCCGTCGTCATCGTCCTGGACGAGCCGGCCACAGGTGGCGCAGCGATCAGTGCGGTCCTGCGCGCCCATCGCACCTGCAGCAACGTCGGTGTCCTGATGTCGGTGGCAACCCACAGTGCCCCCGCCCGACGGCTGCTCGAGGCCAATGCCGACCCCACCGGACCCCGACTGGTCATTCACGCGCGGACCGACACCGCCATCACCGCGGCGTTCACAGCGGCAACCGCCGCATGACTCCGTGAAGAACTACGTGGATTCTCCCTCGTCGTCCGGCTCCCGCCGGGCGTGCTCCTCGGTATCGACGCCCTCAAGGGGCTTGCCCGCCGCCGTGCCCTCCTCCGCCTGGTAGCCCTCCTTCGCGCCGGCCGTACCCGGTACGGATCGCTCCTGTGCCTGGCTCTCCGCGCCCGAGTGCGCCCCCGGCTCGTCATGGTTGCGCGCCCGGTCGAAGCGGTCTCCGCGGTGACTCTTCTGGCTGGTCATGCCCGCCCTCCCATCGGCAGTGGGGCTTTGCCGGGTTCCCCCGGGGCGGGCACCGGAAACGCCTGGGGCCGACGGGCAGGAGGCCGGCGCTGGGTGGAGGGCCGTAACGGCATAGTCGTGCCGCGCCGGCGCCGTGCGGTCCCGCATCGAGCCAGGTGCGTGCGGTTCGAGAACCGGGCGACCCACAAGCCGCGGCGGCAAGTACCGTACGATCACGACTCGTTGGGCGGTCGATCGGAGAGCTGCGGATGCCGGGTGGACTCGTCGCGCTGGCACTCGGCGGTTTCGGTATCGGTCTGACCGAGTTCCTGATCGCCGGGCTGCTGCCGCAGGTTGCGTCCAGTTTCGCGGTGTCCGAGGCCGCCGCCGGCTGGCTGATCTCCGGGTATGCGTTGAGTGTCGCGATCGGCGCGATCGCCCTGACAGCGGCGACGGCGCGGCTGCCCCGCAAGGGGGTCCTGGTCGGCCTGGTGGCGTTGTTCGTCGTAGGCAACCTGTTGTCCGCTCTCGCGCCGACCTATCCGGTGATGCTGCTCGGGCGGATCGTCGCGGCGTTGTGCCACGGTTCGTTCTTCGGCATCGGCTCGCTGGTCGCTCGCAGTCTGGTCGCGCCGGAGAAGAAGTCCCGCGCGGTGGCGCTCATGTTCGCCGGGCTGACCGTTGCGAACGTACTGGGCGTGCCGTTCGGTGCCCTGGTCGGTGAGCGCTGGGGCTGGAGAGCGGCCTTCTGGGCGGTCACCGCAATCGGCGTACTCGCGCTGGCGGGCATCGTCGCCCTCGTCCCCGGCCAGGCGGGAGAGACACGGCCGTCGACAGTGCCGGGCCGCGCGGACCCGATGGCGGCCGGCGGCCTACGGGCCCAGTTCCGAGCGTTCCGGTCCTGGCAGGTCTGGCTGACCCTGACGGCCACCGCGCTCAGCTACGGCGGGATGTTCGGTGCGTTCAGCTACATCGCGTACACGTTCACCGAGGTCAGCGGCTTCGCCCCGGCCGATGTCGCCTGGTTGCTGATGGTGTACGGCGTCGGCCTGGTCGTCGGGAACATGGTCGGCGGGCGAGCGGCCGACCATGACCGTGACCGCGCCCTGGTCCTCGCCTTGCTCGGACTCACCATCACCCTGGCCGCATTCGGTCTGCTGGCCGACAGCCCCACCGCGTCGGTGATCCTGGTGTTCCTGATGGGGCTGTTCGGGTTCGCCGGCGTCCCCGGCATGATCACTCGCGTCACCGACTTCGCCCACGGAGCGGCGCTGGCCGCCAGCGCCAATGTGTCCGCGTCCAACATCGGCAACGCACTCGGCGCCTGGCTCGGAGGCCTGGCCATCACCGCGGGTCTCGGCTACACGGCGCCGCTCTACGTCGGCGCCGGTATCGCCCTGATCTCCGTCATCGTCATGGCCGTTGCCGCACACCAAGCCAGGTCACCCGCTCAGCAGCAGACTGACCACTGGGTGTAACCCCTCCCCCTCTCTGAGGGAAGGGGATTCCTCCGCCGCAACAGACAGCCCGTCCGCCGGCACGGCCCCGGGTGTGGCCGTCGGCAGCATGGGTACTTCGTGTGGCCGAAGAGGGGAAGTGTGGGACGAGACGCTTCCGCATCGAGGGCATGCCTCACCGATGCCACAGCGGCCTACGGGATCGTCCTCAGTGTCGTGACGGTAGTGAGCCGCCGACCCGGCAAGACGGTGTACTCCCCGGATGCTCCCCGGACGGGCCCTGCCGAGACCGTGTCACAGACGAGGAAGGCCGAAGCCGTGAACCAATCACAGAACCCCGCCCACCAGCATCCGCAGCCCGAGTTCCCCTCCCAGGATCAGCCTCATCCCGGCTGGACCGGGCCCATGGACCCGCCGCCGGATCACGGTGAGGAGTCCTACCGGGGCAGCGGCCGCCTCGACGGCCGCAAGACCGTGATCACCGGCGGAGACTCCGGAATCGGACGGGCGGTGGCGCTGGCCTTCGCCCGTGAGGGAGCCGACGTGCTCTTCACCCACCTGGACGAGGAGAAGGACGAAGCCCGCGAGACCGCCCGGTGGGTGGAGGATGCCGGCCGCCGCGCGATCCCCGTCTCCTGCGACATCCGTGAAGAGGACGCCTGCCGATCCCTGGTGGACCAGGCCGTCACCGAGTTCGGCCACATCGACATCCTGGTGAACAACGCGGCGTACCAGATGTCGCAGCCGGAGGGCATCGAGGCCATCTCCACCGAGCAGTTCGACCGCGTGCTGCGCACCAACCTCTACGGCATGTTCTGGCTGTCGAAGTTCGCTCTGCCGCACATTCCCGAGGGCGGCAGCATCATCAACTCCACCTCCGTACAGGCGTACAAGCCCAGCCCCCATCTGCTCGACTACGCGATGACCAAGGGGGCCATCGTCACCTTCACCCAAGGGCTGGCCCAGATGCTGGCCGACCGGGGCATCCGCGTCAACGCCGTCGCACCGGGACCGGTCTGGACGCCGCTGATCCCGGCGACGATGCCGGACACGGTCGAGTTCGGCAAGCAGGCACCGCTGGGCCGGCCGGCCCAGCCCGCCGAGATGGCGCCCGCCTATGTCTTCCTGGCCTCGCAGGAGGCGTCCTTCATCACCGCCGAGATCGTCAACGCCACGGGTGGCACACCGCTGCCGTGAACGCGACGGGCTCGACCAGCGCCCGGTATGCCCGACTCATGCCGGGTACTCCGGGAGACATGGCTGGTATCGAGCTGCGCAGCAGCGCATTCAACGATCACTCCGTCATCGAGCGCCGATACGCGTACGAGGGCGAGAACGTCTCCCCTCCCCTGGCCTGGAGCGGTGTGCCGGACGACGCGAACGAACTGGTGCTGCTCTGCGAGGACCCCGACGCCCCGTCGGGCACCTTCGCGCACTGGATCGTGGTCGGCATCGATCCTCGCAGTGACGGCGTCGCGGCGGGGCAGTGCCCGACCGGCGGCACCGAACTCGTCAACGGCTACCACGAGCGGGGCTGGGGCGGGCCGCACCCTCCTCCCGGGGACGAAGCGCACCGCTACTTCTTCCGGCTCTACGCCCTGTCGAAGCCGTGCGTGCTGCCCGACGCGCCCAGCGCCCAGGAGGTGCATCAGGCGGTGGACGAGCAGCAGCTCGCCAGCGGCACTCTGGTGGGGCTGTACCAACGCTGACGGCCTTGACGGCACTGACGGCACCGTACGTCCGTGAGCCGTTCGTCCGGGACGACGAAGGCTTCAGCTTCAGCCGGAACGCTCGTCATCGGGCGCCTCGCCCAGGTGATCCCGGAACCAGTCGGCGGCGGCCTCCGCGGCCTGCCGCAGCGTGCCGGGTTCCGGGAAGAGGTGGGTCGCGCCGGGCACCACATGAACCTTGTGCGCCACCGACAGCTTGCCGGCGGCCTGGTGGTTGAGGTCGAGAACCGTCTCGTCGTTGCCGCCGACGACGAGCAGGACCGGGGCCGCGACCAGGGCCAGCGCGTCGCCGGCCAGGTCGGGGCGTCCACCCCGCGACACGACCGCCGCGACCCGCCTCGGACGCTCGGCTGCTGCCACCAGAGCCGCGGCCGCTCCCGTGCTCGCCCCGAACAGGCCCACGGGCAGGTCTGCGGTCTGCGGGCGTTGCTCCAGCCAGTCGATGGCATCGGCCAGGCGCCGGGCCAGCAGGCCGATGTCGAAGCGGTGCTCGGCCGTCACGACGTCCTGGTGCTCTTCCTGCTCGGTCAGCAGGTCCAGCAGGAGGGTGCCGATGCCGCCCCGCTGAAGCTCGGCGGCGACGGCACGGTTGCGGGGACTGAGACGTGAACTGCCGCTGCCGTGCGCGAACAGCACCATCCCACGCGCCCCGAGGGGAATCACGAGGTCGCCATGGAGGGCCGCCTCCCCCGAAGGAACGATCACCGCTTCGGAAACCATCGTCGTCATCTCCCCTGAGGCTGTACGAGGACTTGGACGGGTTGGACGGGTACCCAAGAATCGGACACGGATGACGGGGGACACCGGGGCGCACGAACGGAGGATTCGCATGAAGGCTGTCGTGTGGCACGCACTCGGGGACATACGTCTGGACGACGTGCCGGAGCCGAAGATCGAGGACCGGTACGACGCGATCGTGCGGATCACGACGTCCGCCGTCTGCGGCACCGACCTGCACTTCGTCCGCGGCGCCATGCCCGGCCTGCAGGAGGGGCGGATCCTCGGCCATGAGGCCGTCGGCGTCGTGGAGGAGACAGGCTCCGGGGTGCGCAACGCAGTGCGACAACGCCAACCCGCAAGGGCCGCGGGCGAGCACGGTGTTCTTCGGTGGTCCGGAGGCCGAAGGGGGCTTGGACGGGCTCCAGGCCGAGTACGCCCGCGTTCCGTTCGCCCACGTCGGCCTGGTGCCGTTGCCGGACACGGTTGACGACGCACAGGCCATCCTGCTGTCGGACATCTACCCCACCGCGTGGTTCGGGGCGAAGCTGGCCGAGATCGGTGACGGCGACACCGTGGCGATTCTGGGCGCCGGGCCGGTCGGGCAGGCCGCTGTCGCGTGCGCCCGTCTGCAGGGCGCCGGGCGGATCATCGTCGTCGACGGCGTGGCCGACCGGCTGGACCTGGCCCGCGACCAGCATGCCGAGACGGTGGACTTCAACGCGGAGGATCCGGTCAATTCCGCTCTGGAGCTGACCGGCGGCATCGGCGTCGACCGAGTGATCGAGGCCGTGGGCGTGGACGCCCAGCGACCCGCCCACGGGCCGGCCGCCGAGGCTCTGCGGGAGCAGGCCGAGCAGTTCGACCACGAACGCCAGGAGGCGGCCCCGGAGCGGAATCCGGACGGGGAGACGTGGGTGCCGGGCGACGCCCCGACGCTGGCGGCCCGCTGGGCGGTGCAGCTGGCGACCAAGGCCGGCACGGTCGGCACCGTCGGCGTCTATCCGCCGCAGGTGCAGCACTATCCGTTCGGCGAGGCGTTCATGAAGAACCTCACGCTCAAGATGGGCAACTGCAACCACCGCCGCTACCTGCCCGACCTGGTGTCGATGGTCGCGTCGGGCCGCCTCGACCCCACACCGCTGATCACTCGCTGGGTGGGTACGGAAGACGCGGTCGACGCCTACCGCACGTTCGACCGGCGCGAAGCGGGCTGGACGAAGGTCACACTCGGCGTGGCGGACGACGGCTCGGTCGGCCCCGGCCTCGGCGAGGCAGCCGGTACGGGCGCCGCCACCACCGCGGGCACTCAGGGACCCGTGGCAACGCAGGGGCACGACAGCGGTGACCGACGGTGACCGCCCAAGCGGGCGTGAAGGCCCAGACGACCGGGGACTTCTACTGCGCCGAGTGCGACGAGAAGGTCCACGTCAAGCAGGGCGACAAGATCCCGTCACTTCGACATCGTGCACATCTGCAAGTTGAGGGTGCGTGACCCCGTCGCCATCGACGTGGGCCACATCCGGGGCTGGCAGCTGACCCCCTGACGCGAGTCGCTCCGCGGGTCCGCCCGGCACCGCTCACGGCCGGGCGGACGCGTGCGCGTGGCACCCCACCGTCGCATGTTGATCACATCGCGAGACGCCTTTGCGTCATGCCCCTGACCAGGCGTTGTCTCGAACGGTGAGTGCCGAACGATCCGAACACTACGAACAGTCCCAACAGTCCCAGTCCCAGTCCCAGTCCCAACAGTCAGAACACCACGGCGCCGACGCCGTGGGCGACCGCTCCGCGCGACGCGCCGTCACCGTCTTCCCGGTCCTCGTCCTCGTAGCCGGCGCCGTCGGGCTGCTGCTCCCGGGGAGCTTCACCGGCTGGGGCGAGGCGGTGCCGTACCTGCTGGGCGTGGTGATGTTCTGCATGGGCGTCACCATGACCCCCGAGGACTTCCGGGGAGTCGCCAAGCGGCCCTGGGCTGTGGCCCTCGGGCTGGTCGCGCATTACGTCATCATGCCGGGCCTCGGCTGGGCCGTCGCCCACCTGCTCCAGCTCCCGCCGCAGCTCGCCGCGGGCGTGATCCTCGTCGGTTGTGCCCCCAGTGGCACCGCTTCCAACGTGGTGACGTATCTGGCGCGTGGTGATGTGGCGCTGTCGGTCTCCGTGGCCACCGTCTCCACGCTCGTGGCCCCGCTGGTCACCCCGCCCCTGACGCTGTTGCTGGCGGGCGAGTACCTGCCGGTCGACGCCGGCTCCATGGTCACCGACATCCTCAAGACGGTGCTGCTGCCGGTGCTCGCGGGCCTCGTTGTGCGGCTCCTGGCGGCCCGCCACGTACAGCGGGCCCTGCCGGTGCTGCCGTGGCTGTCCGCCCTGACCATCGGCGTGATCGTGACCGTGGTCGTCGCGGGCAGTGCCGATGCCATCAAGTCGGCGGCCCTGCTGGTCTTCGTCGCCGTCGTGCTGCACAACGGCCTCGGCCTGGCACTGGGGTACGGCGCGGGACGGATGGCCCGGCTGGGCGAGCCGGGGAGCCGTGCCATGGCCTTCGAGGTCGGCATGCAGAACTCCGGGCTCGCGGCCTCGCTGGCCACCGCTCACTTCAGTCCGCTGGCCGCCCTGCCGGCCGCGGTCTTCTCCGTCTGGCACAACATCTCCGGTGCCCTGGCCGCCGCCTGGCTGTCCCGCCGGCCGCGCTGACGGTGCGCGGACGCCGTCCGCCGCCTTCGCGACGGCCGGCGTCCGTGCACCACTCCGGTCGGTTGTCCACGCCGTCATGAGGCCGGCCAGGGCTGCAGGCAGCCGTAACCCGCAGCATCCGGCCGACCGGTGTGCGCGGCGACGGGCCGTCCCCGCGCACGTCGGTGGGTCAGTCCACGATCACCGTGGCGCGGGCAGCCGGTGCCGGATGGGCAAGCGCGGCGTCGAAGTTGCCCTCGACCTCCGCCTTCTCGGCCGCGTCCGGGTAGGGGTTCGTGCACGCGACGCCGGCGCTGGAGCCCGACATCAGGCTGGTGCAGGGACCGGGCTTGCGGTCCGGCAGGCCGAGGATGTGGCCGAGTTCGTGCGCCGAGATCCGCACCGTGTCGTAGCCCTCGTTGACGGCCTGTCGTCCGATGTAGACCGTTCCGTTGCCGAGCGAGGTGGTCAGCGCCCGGGGCCAGCCGTTGTCGGCCAGAATCCGGATGTTGGCGCGCTGCCCGGCGGCCGCCGGGCGCAGTTCGACGGAGTCCACGCTCTCGTTCCAGATCGCCGCGCCCCGATCGACAGCGGCCTTGAACTCCGCCGAGGCGCCGGCGTCGTAGGTGACGACGCGGGCGGCGAGAAGCTGGTCGCCGGAGCCCGGCGCTGCCGCGTAGGCCTGGCCACCGGCCAGGGTGAGAGCCGCCGTGAGGGCAGCGGTGCAGCCACGGACGAACACGCGCGAGTACATGGTCTACCTCCTGTGGGGGTGAGGAAGGCAAGGAGGCATGCTCATGCCAACCCTGCCAAGCTCATTGCCCACACCGGGCAGACCGCAATCCGTCAAACTGCGCCACCACCGCCCCTCCCTGCCCGACGAGCGCCGGGCCCGCCCTCGCACAAGGTATGCAGAGGTACTCCCGACGGCTCTTTGGCATGTGGAGGCTCCATGCAGCTCATTCCCCGCTCGCTGTCCGGCTGGACCATGGCGGTGTTCGGCGTTCTCGCCGCCGCCGTGGGCGCGTTGGGGCTGATCGCTCCGGATGCCCCTCTCTCGCTCATGGGCTTCGCCCCCGTGGCGGGCCTGCGGCGCGCGGAGGAGGATCACACCCTGGCCTTCCTGACGGCATCGTCCATGGCGGCGCTCACCATGGGCGTGTACTACGTACTGGCCTCGCTCGCCGACTGGAAGGCGTTCTTCCGCTGGACTGTCCCCTTCCGCCTACTGACCTGCGCCGTCTTCACGTTCGCGGTGCTCGGCGGTCGCGCCCCGTCCGGCTTCTTCGGCGTGGGCCTGTGGGAGGGACTGGGCGCTGTGACCACGGGTGCGGCTCTACGTCACGAGAGGCGGCGCGCCATTCCTGCGGCCGCCGGCGCCGCCCCGGGCGGGAGCACGGGCCGGGGGACGTGAGCCGGGGGACGTAACCCGGGAGACGTAAGCCGGTGGCCTGCAGTGGCTCACCTCCACCGAACGTACCGGGTGATGAGTTGTCCGCGGGCGCATTCACGGCCACGGACAGGGAAGACGCGCAGCGAGTACGTGCCGGTCGAGGGTGCACGAGAGTCACGAGGCGCGTGCCGCAGATTCGAAAGGAGTCCTGGTGACCACATACGTCATCACCGTCCCCGGCACATTCCTCCGAGGAGTTCCCGACGACGTCTGCTCGGACATCGAGCGCAGGCTTCGGCCTCAGGACCCGAAGAACACGGATCTCGGGGAGAGCGAACAGTTGAGTCTGCTGACGGTGGACGAGGACGGCATGTTCGCCGCTCGGGTCGAGGTCGAGGCCGCTGATCAGTCGGGAGCCGAGGCCGAAGCGGTGCGGCTGGTCTCCCGGGCGCTGCGCGACAGCGGTTTCGCCCAGGAGGACGCTCCGTTGGGCGCGGCGATCGTGACCGGCATCGACCGCGAGTTCTGAAGCGGTGTGTCCTGCGTGGATCTACGGCACGACGTGGGCCTTGGAGAGATGCGCGACTACTCAGGTCAAGTCGCGCGCCGGCTACGGCGGAGCATGGACGTCCGGTTCACGGCTCGCTCTCAGGGTGGCGCCGCACAGGCCCGCACGCGAGGATGCTCCTTCGGAACGGACGACGGCCGGCCGCTGAGCCTGAGGGAGCCTTGGGATGGGTTCACACGCAGCGCCGCACGAGCACGTCAGTAAGCGAATTGTGTTGATGTCTGTGGGCCTCGCGCTCGTGGCTGTACTGCTGGGGCTTCCCCGGGCCGACGGGGCGCCCGCTGCGCCCGCCGCGGCCGACGCCTGCCGCAGTACGGGCGTGAGTTTGCCGCGCGGAGACTGCGGTCCCTTCTGGCAGGTCCTCGCGGAGGACTTCAACGGCGACCGGGTGCCGCTGGGCGCGTTCAGCGACTGCGATCACCATGTCGACATGTCCGCTGCTTACTGCGGGGGCCTGAGCGGAGAGTTCCGCGACAACTGGTGGGCCTATCCGACCGGTTGGCGTGACACGGCCAACAGCCGAGGTCGGGATGTGGTGGGTGTCTATCACCCGGAGGACACCGTGAGCGTCGGTCCTGCGGCGAACGGCGACGGGAGGATGTTCGTACGGATGTGGCGGCCCGGCAACGGAGGTCCGGTGCATGCTGCCGCGGTGGTGCCGCGTGCGGTCATGCAGATGAAGTACGGCAAGTACAGCGCACGCATCAAGGTGACGAAGCTGGCTCCCGGCTACAAGTCCGCCTGGCTGCACTACGGTCGGGGCTGCGAGATGGACCACCCCGAAGGCGAGTGGACCGGCTCCCTCACCGCCTTCCACCATCCGTGCGGCGGCGGTGAGCAGGGCTACTTCCCGGGAAGCGACGACTGGACCGAGTGGCACACCGTGTCCACCGAGTGGACACCAGGGAACGTGCGGTTCTTCGTCGACGGTCGGCAGACCGGGCACGACACCCGCAAGGTGCCGGATCACCCTCTGTCCTGGGTGCTGCAGAACGAGAGCGCCCTGGAGGGACCCGGGGCGGCTCCCGGCAGCAGCGCACAGCTCGACATCACCTGGGTAGCGGCGTACGCGTACGGCTGGAAGTGAGATCGCGCCGGATCCTCCCGCGGGGGCGCCACCCGAACCTGGGCCTTTCGCTCACGGCACGGACCGCAGGGGCGGGTGCTGTGTCGTTATCCCCGAGGGCTGGAGCAATGGCGGGGGCTCGGGGCCGGGATCCTCTGCGACGACGACGCCGGCAGCCGCATGGTCGAATCCGGCCGGCCGCGAGTGTGCTCGCTGGCCACCGCGCCGGTCAGACGTGTCTGGAGGAGGTCGGCCGTGCTCAGGTCGGAGCCCCGCAAGTCGGCCAGGCGCAGGTCGGCGCGGCGGAAGACGGCGCCGCCCGCGTCGGCCTTGCGCAGGTTCGCCTCGCGCAGGTCTGCCTCCGTGAAGTCCGCGTCACGCAAGTCCGTCTCGACCAGCCGTGCGCCCCGCAGGTCGGCCGGCACACAGCGGGCGCGGCGCAGGATCGCCGTCTTGAGGTCGGCGTGCCGCAGGTTGACCGAGACCAGGGACGCCTGCGTCAGGTTGGCGTGGTACAGGCCCGCCGCTTCCATACAGGACCGGTCGAGGTTGACCTCATGGAGCCACAGCCCGTCGCAGTCGGCCCGGCGCAGGTCCGTGACGCCGAGGTTGACCCAGGACTGCTTCCGAGGTTGCAGCAACAACACGCCGAGCCCGGTCAGCGCCACCTGGGCGTCGGCTGCACGGACCTCCAACGGCACGACGTCGTTGATGGGCACGTCCGTCGCCGGAGCCTGGGGTCCGGCGGGCGGCCAGGGCAGGTGCGTACGCAGGTAAGCGGCCTGGATGGAGATGACGGCCTCGCGGTCGCGGGCGGAGTGCTCCGCGATCCGCCACAGCGCGTGGAGCCCGCCGATGCGTGTCTCCAGCTTGTCACTGCCGAGTTGATCGACGGCCGTGCTGAACCGGTCGGTGACATAACCCTCCTGGGTGGCGCGCAAGCCGTCCTGGCTGACGCGCAGTTGCCGCCAGGTGGCGTACGCGCCGAACAGCACGACCATGCCGCCCACGGCCTGCAGAAGTGTCGTACGGACGTCGTTCACCGCTGTCAGCCGGTCCTGCGCGGCGACGCTCGCCCCGGCGAGATGATGGTCGACCACCACACCCGGCAGGACGACGAGCACCGCGCCCAGAACGGCCGGCCCCGCTGTCCCGGCCAGCAGGCCCGCGATCGCACGATGCCTGACCAGCCGGTCGCACCACGCCCTGCGACCGCGGTCCGGCTCCCCCGTCTCCATGGGCATGGGAGCCTATGGCCGCTCAAAAGACGATCAAGATGCACGACTTGGAGCGGCGGCGCCGGGCATCTCCTCGTCAACGCATGTTCCGCGCCCTCGGCCGGAAACCATCAAGGTTGCCCATACCGCGTTGCCGCCGGTGAGCGGGGACCGGTCGACTCCCCAGGTGTACGCGATCTCCTGGACCAGGAGCAAGCCGCGGCCGCCTTCGTCCTCGGGCCCGGGCTGGCATCGGGCCAGACCGCCGGCCGCACGGCCGTGGTCGTGCACCTCCACGCGGAGGCAGTCGTCGCCGATCAGTCCGATGCCGCACAGGACGCGCACGCTGAGGGTGTGACACACCGCGTTGGTGACCAGTTCCGACACCAGGAGCACCGCGTCCGCGGACGTCTCGGCGGGCAGCCGCCAGGCTCTCATGCGCGCGTCCGTCGAACGGCGGGCGACTGCGACATGAGATCGGTGCGCGGGGAGCTCGATCCAGTGCCTACGCTCCGGGCTCGCGGCAGTTAAGAGTTGGGGGGAAGAAGTCGTGTGGGGGGACACGCTTGTCGCCTTCCGGCAGGAGGGGCGCAGTGGGGGGAGGGGAGCAGTGGGGGGACAAGCAACGGACCTGCCGGGAGAGGGGGTGTTCCCGGTGTGACAGTCACGTGGATTCGTCGTGTCGGCGCGCGTCAACCCCGCGTAGTGGCGCGGTGGTTGACAACGATGCCTTCGCGTCCGAAGGAATCGTTTGCACAAGTCACTATGCTCGCAGCTGAGTTCACACTGCAACCGACTCCCTGATAATTTCAGCAAGACGGTATCCGCTTGGCTGCATCACCAAGTCGCTGTAGATGCGGGGCTGGTGACGGGCCCTCAGGAGGTGCGCGGTGAGCGACTCTCGTTCAGGCACGGGCACCAGCGCTCCGACCGTCCTGCGCATGATCCTCGGCCGCCGGCTCCAGGAGAGGCGGCTCGGCGCGGGCATATCCCTGGAAGATGCGGCAAAGGCCCTGCGCGTGACGTCGTTGACCATCCGCCGCCTGGAGAAGGCGGAGGTCGGCCTCAGACCCCTGTACGTGGAGAAGTTGCTGCAGACCTACGGGGCCGACCAGCAGGAGATCGACGAGTTCGTCGAGCTCGCCGAACAGGCCAACGAGCCCGGCTGGTGGCACGCCTACCGCGACGTGGTGCCGAGCTGGTTCACCGCCTACGTGAGCCTGGAGAGCGGGGCCAAGACCCTGCGTACCTATGAGCCCCAGTACGTCACCGGGCTGCTGCAGACGTACGAGTACGCACGCGCCGTCCTGCGCGGGGGCTTCCCCCATGCCGGCGAGGAGGACCTGGAGCGCCGTGTCGGTCTGCGGCTGCGCCGCCAGAGCCTGCTGGAGAAGGCCGACGCCCCCACGCTGTGGGTGGTGATGGAAGAGGCCGTCCTGCACCGGGTGGCGGGCGGCAACAAGGTCATGCGGGAGCAGATCGACCAGCTCCTGGAGGTCTCGGAGCTGGATCACATCAGCGTCGACATCGTGCCTTTCGGCGCAGGCGCGCACGTCGGAGCGTGCGCGCCCTTCACCTACTTCCGGTTCGAGGAACCGGAACTGCCCGACGTCGTCTACAGCGAAATCCTGTCCGCCTCCGTGTACCTGGACCAGCGTTCCGATGTCGTGGCCCATCTCGAGGCGCACAACAGGATGTCTCTTCTGACCTCCTCCGCGGACAGCAGGGCCCTGCTGCATCGCATGCGCAAGGAGTACTCATGACCATCGCCGACGGCAGTGTCTACAACGGGATGCCCGCCTCCGACCTCGGCGAACAGGGCTGGGAATGCCCCTGGAGCGGCCCCAACGGGGGGCAGTGCGTGGAGACCAAGCAACTCGCCGACGGTCGCATCGCGTTGCGGCAGTCGACCGATCCCACCGGTCCCGCGCTGATCTACACGTCCGAGGAGATCGCCGCTTTCGTCCAGGGGATCAAGAAAGGTCTCGCCGATCACCTGACGATCCAGGTCCACCAGACCGAACCGCAAGCGGGAGAAATCCGAGCCTGCCCGGCCGCGACCCGCCCGGCACACCGCGCACACCACTGAAGGGGACAGGATGAGCAACACCCACGCCGCACGGGGCATCGACACCAGCAGGCCGCACTCCGCCCGCATGTACGACTTCTACCTCGGCGGCAAGGACCATTTCGACATCGACAAGCAGGCCGCCGAGACGGTCGCCGCCGCATACCCAGGCATCTTCGTGTGCGCCCGCGAGAACCGGGCCTTCATGCACCGGGCCACCCGAGTGCTCGCCCAGGAGCACGGCATCCGCCAGTGGCTCGACATCGGCACCGGCATTCCCACCGAGCCGAATCTGCACCAGGTCGCGCAGAGCGTGGTTCCCGAAGCGCGCGTGGTGTACGCCGACAACGATCCCCTCGTTCTCAAGTACGCCGAACGCCTCATGCGCAGCACTCCTCAGGGCCGCACCACGTACATCGAAGCGGACGTCAACAACCCGGAGGGACTGCTCAGCGCTCCCGAACTGGCCCAGATACTGGACCTGAACCGGCCCGTGGCCCTGTCACTGAACGCTCTCATGCACTTCGTCACCGACGCGCAGGACCCGTACGGCATCGTCGGCCGCCTGCTCGACGCCCTCCCGTCAGGAAGCGCCCTCGCCCTCAGCCACTGCACGCCCGACTTCGACCCGCCCACCTGGCAGAAGGTCACCGACATCTACACCGGTGCCGGGACGCCCGTGCAGTTCCGCTCCCAGAAGGACGTCGCGCGCTTCTTCGACGGACTCGACCTGCTCGACCCCGGCGTCACCGTCGGCCACCGCTGGCGCCCCGACCTGTCGGACAAGGACGAGCCCACGCAGCCGCTCACGGACGCCACCGTCAGTTTGTGGACCGGGGTGGGCATCAAGCCCTGACCGTGACGGCAGGAGCCGTTACCCGAACAGATGCCGGTGCGACCGGCTCCATGCCAACTTGCTCTCAAGGTCGCGCAGGTAGCCTTCGGCCACCCAGGTGGCCTGCGGCTGGTGGCCGTCGTCGGCCAGTCGGCACCGTTCCAAGCGGTGACGGCGGTCGGGTGGTTGCGGGAAGCGCAGCCGGCGCATGCACTCGGCATCGTCCCGGAACAGCGCGACGTATTGCAGTGCGTAGGCAACATCATGCAGACGTGCCGCCGGGCGGGCGAAGTCCCAGTCGATGATTCCCACGGGCCGACTCCCCTGCCACACCACGTTCCGCGGGCCGAAGTCGCCATGGCAGATCACTTCACCGGCGGGCGCGCCCCGGCCGGCGGGGGGACCTCCGCGGTCGCGTCGTGGTAATCGCGCAGTAGCCGGGCGAAGGCAGTCAGGCCTTCGTCCGCCACGACCCTGGCCCAGCCCAGCGGCCCTGAATTGCCATCGATATAGGTCAGAACCTCGCGACCCTGCTCGTCGAACCCCAGAACCCTGGAAGCACGGGTGAAACCCACCGCTTCGAGATGGCGCAGAAGAGCGTGCACCGTCTCGGTCCACGGCTGCGGTACGTCGACCTGCACCTGACCGACCCGGCGCTGTCTCCCGAGGTGATCGCCGGGGCCCACCACATCTCTGTGCGATACCTGCACAAGCTCTTCCAGGACGAGGGCACCACGGTCGGCCGGTGGATCCAGCGCCGCCGCCTCGAGGAGTGCCGTCGCGACCTGCTGCACCGCATCCGCGGCCGGCAGACCATCGCCGCGGTCGCCGGCCGCTGGGGCTTCCTGAGCGCCACTCACCTCAGCCGGGTATTCCGGGCCGCGTACGGCATGTCGCCCAGCGAATGGAGGGACACGGTCGGCCGCGGTGCGGAGGCTCGTATTCCCTGAGCAGGCGCACCCAACGGCGCCGTCCCACCCGCCGACGTCGCTCAGCTGCCCCTGCTGGATTTCGCCCCCGGCTGGGCCATCCGATACGCGTGGACCGCGCCTTCCGGAACGCCGGCACATGCCCCGGTCGATCGCGGACCGCTTCCCCGACCTGCCGCAGTACCGATTCGACCGGCACGCCCAGGGAGTGTCGAATGCGCCGGTTCCCGATCGACGTGAGAGTGAAGGCAGCACATCCCAGGACTTCAGGAGCAACCCCATCGTGACCGTGACCGCGGATATGGCCATCTCCCTCGACGGCTTCATCGCCGGCACCGACGTCTCCCTCGACAACCCAGGAGGCGACGGCGCCGAGCCGCTCTTCGAGTGGATCCACAACCTGGCGAGCTGGCGGGAGCGCCAGGGCATGACCGGCGGGGAGGAGAACCGCGACTCCGAGCTGATGCGCGAGTGGTTCGATGCCACCGGAGCCGTGGTCATGGGCCGGATGATGTACGACACGGGCGAGGAGTTCTGGGGCGACAACCCGCCGTTCCGGACCCCGGTCTTCGTGCTCACCCACCGCCCGCAGCCGACCCTGGTCAAGGAGGGCGGCACCACCTTCACCTTCGTCACCGACGGCATCCACAGCGCCCTCGACCAGGCGAAGGCCGCCGCCGGGGACAGGAACGTCGACATCGCGGGCGGGGCGAGCACGGTGCAGCAGTACCTCGGAGAGGGGCTCATCGACGAGCTGCAGCTGCACGTGGTGCCCGCGCTCCTCGGAGCGGGACTACGGCTCTTCGAGGGACTGGGCGCCGCGCGGCGGAAGCTCGAGCCGGTCAGGGTGGTCGACACGCCGCTCGCCACTCACCTGAAGTACCGCTTCGTGAAGTGACCCGGCACGGACAGAGCGAAAGTCTCAGTTGCGTTCACGCCGAGATGACCTCGCATACCCGCTGATCAGTCCGAACCGTTCTGAACGGGTCCGTGCCGCCGTGCCAGAAAGCGCTCTGCGCGGCGAACACTCGCCCGGCACGGAGTCCGCACCGTCGTTCTCGAACGCCACCGGGACGTCTACCCTCTGCCGCGCGCGGTCGCCATGGACGACAAAGTCCGGCGGATCCTTCACAAGGCGCCGGTATCGGCGGGGAGTTCGCCGCTGTCGCACGGCCGGCCAACGGGCTGCGTCTGCTGGACGCCCGGCACCGGGTGATGGCCGAGTTCCGGCGCTCCCCGCTCGGGCACCACGGCTTTCCGCAGACCAGCATGTTCGACCAGCCACAGCTGGAACGCGTGCTGCGAGACGCCCTGGCCAGGCGTCCGGAATGCGAGCTGCGGGGTGGCGTGGAGGTGACCGCCGTAGCAGCACAGGACCGTGACGGGCCGGTGCGCGTGACCGTCCGAGGGGACGGCGGCGAGACCCACCTGTGGGCCGACGCCGTGCTGGGCTGCGACGGCGCGGGCAGCCTGACCCGCGACGCCATCGGCGCCGTATGGGAGGACCTGCGCTTCGAGGAGCACTGGACCGCCATCGACGTCCGCACCCGCGCCCACGTGCGGTGCTGGGAAGGCGTCGACCAGGTCTGCGACCCCGCCCGGCCCGCGACGTTCATGCGCATCGGCGAGGACCGCTACCGCTGGGAGTTCCGGCTGGGGGACGGCGACAGCCTCGACGGCCCCGATGGTCGGGAGCGGCTGCGCGAACTGGTCGCCCCCTGGGTGGACATCTCCCGCGGCGACGACTTCGAGGTGATCCGGCAGGCCCGCTACACCTTCCGGGCCCGCCTCGCCGACCGGTGGCGCCGAGGCCGGGTCTTCCTGCCGGCGACGCCGCCCACCTCACCCCGCCCTTCATCGGACAGGGCCTGTGCTCAGGCATGCGCGACGCGCACAACCTCGCCTGGAAACTCGCCCGCGTCCTCCAACAGGGCGCCGACGAACGGCTCCTGGACACCTACGAGAGCGAACGCAAGCCCCACGCCCGCCATGTGATCCGCCTCGCCGTCGCGACGGGCTGGGCCATGACCGGCGGCCAGGACCGTGCCGCCGTGTTCCGCCGGACCCTGCTGGGTACCGCGTGCCGCGTCCCGGGGGTGACTGGCCTGGCCGGCCGTGGCCTCAGCCCTGCCCTGCCCCCGGGCCCGCTGGTCCGGCGCGGCCGCCTCGCGGGCACCTGCTGCCCCCAGCCCTGGGTGACCGCCGACTGCCGGCGCACCCGCCTCGACGACGTACTCGGGGACTCCTTCGCCGTCCTGACCGCCGTACCCCTGATCCCGTCGACGCGGGCCGTCGCGCCGAGGGACTCGGCGCCCGGATCGTCCCCGTGAACCAGGCCGGCGACGACGGCACCCTCGCCGCCTGGCTGCACGACGGTCGCGCGGACGCCGTACTCCTGCGCCCCGACCGCGTCGTCCTGGACACCGTGCCCACCGGGCGCGGCGGCTTCACCGACGCCGCGGCCTGGGCGCCCCTGCTCTGCACGACCCACCGCCCCGCACTCCTGAGGAGCACCGCGCGATGACCGCACCGAGCCCCGCACAGGCCTCGGATCCCTTCTGGTCCCCCGACCCGGAGGCCGCCACCACGAGCCGTATCGCGGACTTCGGCCGTTGGGTCACCCGGCACCGGGGCGTTCAGGTCGCTGACGACCACACCGACTACGCCGCCCTGCACCGCTGGTCCGTCGCCGACCTCGAAGGGTTCTGGGGTGCGGTGTGGGAGTACTTCGACGTCGACGCGGCCACGCCGTACGAGCAGGTGCTGGAGGAGGAGAAGATGCCGGGCGCCCGCTGGTTCCCGGTGCCACCCTCAACTACACCCACCACGCCCTGCGCCATCTCGGCGACGACCGGCCGGCGATCATCGCGCTGGACGAGACCGGAGCCGGCTACGAGGTCTCCGGCGACCGGCTGCGCGCCCAGGTCGCCTCCGTCGCGGCCACCCTGCGCGACCTGGGCGTCGGCCGGGGCGACCGGGTCGTGGGCTACCTCCCCAACACCCCGCACGCGATCGTCGCCTTCCTCGCCGCGGCGAGCCTGGGCGCCGTCTGGTCGGTGTGCGGCCAGGACTACGCTCCGCAGGCCGCCGCCGACCGCTTCGGCCAGCTCGAACCCACGGTGCTGATCGCCGCGGACGGCTACCTCTTCAACGGCACGACCCACGATCGCCGCGATGCCGCGCTGGACCTGCACGGTCGCTGCCCACCCTCAAGGCCACCGTGCTGGTGGACCACGTGGGCCTGCCCTGGCCCCAGGGCGACTACCCGGCGCTGACGCTCCTGGGAGGACGCGCAACTCGCCTGCACGCCGGTGCCGTTCGACCACCCCCTGTGGGTCGTCTTCTCCTCCGGCACCACCGGCCTGCCCAAGGGCATCGTCCACGGCCACGGCGGCGTCCTGCTGGAGCACTTGAAGACCCTCGGCCTCCACTCCGACCTGGGCCCCGGCGACCGCCTCCTCTGGTACACCACCACCCACTGGATGATGTGGAACCTGGTGGCCTCCGCCCTCCTCACCGGCGCCACCACCTGCACCTACGACGGCAGCCCGGCCCCCCTCGCCCGCCCGGACGTATTGTGGGACCTGGCCGCCCGCCATCGCGTCACCCTCTTCGGCACCAGCCCCCGATACCTCCTCGGCATGGCCAAGTTCGGCATCGCCCCGTCCGTGCACGACCTGTCGTCGATCCGCGCCATCGGCTGCACCGGCTCCACGCTGCCCGCCTCCGCCTACCCCTGGGTCCGCGACCACGTGGGTACGCGCGTCCAGTTGGCCTCCATCACCGGCGGCACGGACGTCGTCTCCGGCTTCGCCGGCAGCGCCCCGACCACGCCCGGCTGGGCCGGGGAACTGTCCGCGCCTCATCTGGGCGTGGCCCTGGCGGCGTACGACGCTGAGGGCTCCCCCGTGCTCGACCAGGTCGGCGAGCTGGTCGTCACCCGGCCCATGCCGTCCATGCCGCTGTACTTCTGGAACGACCCCGACGGGACCCGCTTCCGCGACGCCTACTTCGGCGCGTACCCCGGTGTGTGGCGGCACGGCGACTGGATCACGCTCACCGGTCATGGCTCGGTGATCGTGCACGGCCGCTCCGACTCCACCCTCGGCGCAACGGCGTACGCCTGGGCAGCGCCGACATCCACGACGTCGTCGAACGCCTCCCGGAGATCACCGAAGCCCTGGTCATCGGCGCCGAGGAATCGGACGGCGGCTACTGGATGCCATTGTTCGTCGTCCTGGCGGCCGGAGTCACCCTCGACGACTCCCTCCGCGACAGGATCCGCCACGCCGTCCGCACCGGCGCGTCACCCCGTCACGTCCCCGACGAGATCCTCGCCGTCTCGGGCATCCCCCACACTCGCACCGGCAAGAAACTCGAAGTCCCCGTCAAGCGCCTCCTCCAAGGAGCCCCGGCCGACCGGGTCGTCGACCCCGCGGCTGTCGACAGCCCCGAACTCCTCGCGTTTTTCGCCGATCTGGGCGCCGAACACCGGGAGGCGAGGGCCAGCACCTGACCGCCGGATGCGCCCCCGCTCACCTGAACCCGCCGACGCATCCTCTGCCCACCACAGGAGGTCATTCCGACATGCTGCTTCCGTTCGCCACCGATCCGTTCACGGCTCCGACCGACCGGGACATGCTCCCCTCGGAACGAAGGGAGTTCGTCCGCACGCACCGCACCTGCGTATTCGGCTACCGGCGCCGCAACGACGGCCCGGCCATGTCGGTCGTGTACTACGTGCCGACCGACAACGACGAGTTGCTCGTGTCGACGCAGGCGGGACGAGGCAAGGGGCGCTTCGTCCAGAGGGACGGCAAGGCCGGTCTCTGCCTCCTCGACGAGCGGTGGCCCTTCACCTACCTCCAGGCGTACGCCGACGCGGTGGTCGAGCGTGACCGCGGCCTCGTGGTCGACGTGATGATCGCGGTCGGCGAGCGCATGTCCGGCGAGCGGTGTGCGACTCGGTGCGGACGCCCGGCCGTTCGTCGAAGCGATGGCGAGAAGGAAGACCGCGTCGTCATCCGCTGCCGGCCCTATGCCACCTACGCGACTCCGCCGCGCCACCTGCCCGGCCATGACCAGGCGGAAGGGCTCACCCACTGGGTGTCGGGCACCGTTCCGTGGGATGCGCCGGACCCGTCCTGATGACGTCCCCGCGCCCGGCAGCCGTTGTACCGGAGGGGGATCTGGTGACCGCAGCTGTACTGCCCCCTCAGTAGTGAGGTTCCTGTCAGGGCATCGAGGCGCAGCGCTTTCCGGGGCCACGGCCGACTGCGGGAGCGCGCGGGTCGTGTTCGTCGCCCCGGACGGGCAGAAGGTGAGCGCGTCCGACCGCAGGACGCCATCGAGAAGGCCGTCACCAAGCCGGCCGACGGCCCTCAGGCCGACAGCGCCGGTGATCCCTTCCGGACCCGGTCGCCGCCGGACTGCCGCTGCTGACGGCGCTCATCGGTGTCGCCGTGAGCCTCTTCCCGATCACAGTCGTGGCCGACATCTTCGGACTGTCGGACCGCTACTCGCGCACCCATCTCCCCAGGTCCGGAGGGGGCCGACCGGACCGGCGGACTCCCGCGCCCCCACTGGTAAAATGGGGGCACGCTTCGACACCGCCGGGGCCCGTACCAAGGGGTACGGGCCCCGGCGCGTTCCGGGCGCCAGATCAGGAAGGTTCCCCATGAACGCGAAGCCGCCGGCCTCTGGGCTCTCCCGCGCCGGCAAGTCCCAGCGGGCGGCAGCGCCGCTGGGTGAACTCCCGACGCCGCAGACGGTGTCCCCGGGCCTGCCGCCGGCCGCGTCCTTCGACGCGCTCGGGCTGCCGCCGGAGCTGGTGAAGACGATGACCGGCCTCGCGGTGACGGAGCCCTTCCCGATCCAGGCCGCGACCCTTCCGAACGCGCTGGCCGGCCGCGATGTCCTCGGCCGCGCGCGGACCGGCTCCGGCAAGACGCTGGCTTTCGGGCTTGCGCTGCTCGTGCGGACGGCAGGCCTGCGAGCGGAGTCGAAGCGGCCGCTCGCCCTGGTCCTGGTGCCGACCCGGGAACTCGCACAGCAGGTGAGCGACGCGCTGGCGCCGTACGCGCAGACGCTGAACGTGCGACTGGCGACGGTGGTCGGCGGGCTGTCGATCAACCGGCAGTCGGCGCTGCTGAAGACCGGCGCCGAGGTGGTGATCGCGACGCCGGGGCGGCTGGCCGATCTGGTGTCGCGCCGGGACTGCTTCCTGAATCAGGTGCGGATCACGGTGCTGGACGAGGCGGACCAGATGTGTGACCTGGGGTTCCTGCCGCAGGTCTCCGACGTTCTGGACCAGGTCCCCTCCGACGGGCAGCGGCTGCTGTTCTCGGCCACGCTCGACCGCAACGTCGACCAGCTGGTGCGGAGCTACCTGCACGACCCGGTTCTCGCCTCGGTCGACCGGCTCGCGGGCTCCGTCACCACGATGGAACACCACGTGCTGAACATCCACGGCGCCGACAAGTACGCGACCGCGACCGAAATCGCCGCGCGCGACGGCCGGGTACTGATGTTCCTGGACACCAAGGCCGGCGTGGACCAGTTCACCCGTCACCTGCGGGCCAGCGGTGTACAGGCGGCCGCCCTGCACAGCGGGAAGTCGCAGCCGCAGCGCACCCACACGCTCGGCCAGTTCAAGGACGGTGAGATCACCGTGCTGGTGGCCACCAACGTCGCGGCGCGGGGCATTCACATCGACGCGCTCGACCTCGTCGTCAATGTCGACCCGCCCGCCGACGCCAAGGACTACCTGCACCGTGGCGGGCGCACGGCGCGCGCCGGGGAGTCCGGGAACGTGGTCACCCTGGTCACCCCCAACCAGCGCCGCGATGTGAACCGGATGATGTCCGAGGCGGGCATCCGGCCGACGGTCACGCAGGTGCGCTCCGGCGAGGAGAAGCTGACCGCCATCACCGGAGCGAAGCGCCCGCCGATCGAGTCGAAGGGCAGCGGAAACGCCCCTTTCCGCGGCCTCGGCACCCGTCCGGGCCGCCCAGCAAAGGAGTCCCGCAAAGCCGCCGAGGCCCGCAAGACCGCGGAAGCCCGCGCGGCGGCCCGGGTACGCAAGGGCCGCTGACGCCGCACCACTCGGTGATCTGCGCGAGCCGGGCGTGCGGGGCGCGGTCGTCCTCGGCGAGGGCGTCCGGCTCCTGACGGGTCTGCGGCGGTCACGCCGACGCGCGTACCACGAGGCGGCCGGGCGCGGGCGCCGGAACTTGATCGTTCTAGCCCTGGCGCACATCCCTGCACAAGGCCGCGAACACGCCACCTCGGGTTGCGTGTCGCGCTCTCCCCTCTCCGTGTTTCTCTTCGGCGGACGGCCGAGGTCTCATCCGCGCTCGCGGAGGTACGCCTCCAGCTCTGCGGCACCGGTCAGCATCGCCCGCCCGCGGGCGGACAGCCGACCGTGCCAGTCACGCAGCGCGGCCTCCAGCGGCTCCAACCCGCCGGCCGCCCGTACCTGGGTGATCAGCGGGGCGATCTGCTCCAGCAGGTAGCCGCCCCGCCTGAGTTGGTGAGCCAGCCGGGCGTCCCGTACGTCGGCCTCGTCGTAGACGCGGTACCCGGTCAGCGGGTCGCGGCGCGGGCGCACCAGCCCGGCGCGCTCCCACTTGCGCAGCGTCGCGGGCCGGATTCCGAGCTCCGCCGCCAGCGGCCCGATGAACGTGCCGCCGGCCCCGGACACCGCGGCCGGCTCGGGCACTGTGCCGCGCTCGGACGCCGTGGTGGGCTGCAGGCCGCGGAGGGCGCTCTCCACGGCCTGGAGCGTCCGCCGATCGTCGAGGAGCTGGGCGTGGCTCTCGTCGATGAGCCGGAATGCCTCATCGACCGTGCCCTGGTTCACGGCCCGCATGATCGACGTCGCCGTCCGGTGACTGTGGCCGGGTACCAGGGCGAGGAACGCGCGCAGTGCCCCCGCGTGCAGCGAGGTGTAGGTGCGGTAGCCGTGGGGTGTGCGACCGGCGGCCGGAAGGATGCCGGCCTCTTCGTAGTTCCTGACCGCCTGCGTGGACAGACCGTGCTCGCGCGCCAGGTCAACCGGCCTGAGCTGCCTGCCGCTTTGAAGGTTTTGCCCCACGAACCCGACCGTATCGCGGAAAAGTTTCAACCGAACGTTCAACGATACCGTTGAAGGCATGGCTACTGACATCAGCGACACCACCCATGCCTTCGAGGCCGCCGCCGTCATGAAGCTGCTTCCGGCCCCGCCTCGGCTGCTCGCCCTCGGCGAGCCCACCCACGGCGAGGACACTCTGCTCGACCTGCGCAACGAACTCTTCCGGCAGCTCGTCGAGCAGGAGGGCTACCGGACGATCGCGATCGAGAGCGACTGCGTGATGGGCCTGGTCGTGGACGACTACGTCACCTCGGGCATGGGCACCCTCGACGAGGTCATGGAGCACGGATTCAGCCACGGGTGTGGGCGCGTCCGCGGCCAACCGCGAGCTCGTGCGCTGGATGCGCGCCTACAACGACGGCCGGCCCACGTCCGAGCGGCTCCGCTTCGCCGGTGCCGACGGCCCGCTGGAGATCACCCACGCCGCGAGCCCCCGGCAGACCCTCACCGCACTCCACGGCTACCTCGCGGCCCACCTGGACGCGGTGCTGCTCCCCTGCACCGCGGAAACACTCGACCGCCTGCTCGGCACCGACGACCGGTGGACCCATCCCGCCGCGATGAGGGACCCGTCCCAGTCCGTGGGGCGGTCGGCCGAGGCCAGTCGGCTGCGGCTGCTCGCCGACGATATGGTGGCGCTGCTCGACGCGCAGACGCCGCACCTGATCAGGGCGACCTCGCGGGACGACTGGGACCGGGCCCGCCTGTACGGGCGTACCGCCGTCGGCCTGCTGCGCTACCACTACTGGATGGCCGACACGTCACCGGCCCGCATGACCCGGCTGTTGGGCCTGCGGGACCAGATGATGGCCGACAACCTCCTCGCCGTCGCCGAACGGGGCCCGGCACTCGTCCACGCCCACAACTCCCATCTCCAGCGGGAGAAGAGCACGATGCGGATGTGGGACCAGCCGCTGCTGGAGTGGTGGAGCGCCGGCGCAATCGTGAGCGCCCACCTGGGCCAGGAGTACGCCTTCCTTGCCACGGCCCTCGGCACGATCCGGCACCAGGGAGTGAACACCCCCTCCCCGGACACCGTCGAAGGTCTCCTGTACGCACTCCCGGAGGACCGCTGCGTCATCGACGCTCCGCGGCTGGCCACCGCCCTCGGCGACACGCGGCCCGCGCCCCGCGTATCCCCCTGGTTCGGCTACGCCCCGTTCGACCCAGCCCACTTGGCGGGCAGCGACGGCCTCGTGTTCGTCAAAGACGTTCCGCAGAGCTAGTACCACGATCAGCAGTCCGGCGTGTCGGGGCGCCTCGGATTGCGCGAGAGGCTTTCCGGCCGTCAACGCGCATACGCCTACGACCGCTCAGCGCCTGCCGCCCCGGGTGCCGGCAAGCTGGTGGCTTCCGCGATGCGATGGGCTCCGGTGACGACTTGAAGTAGCCAGGGGCATCAGCAGGCTCGTTCCGGCTCCCGAGACGGTCAGGCCGGAGCGCCTCCCTTTGTGCAGGTCCCAGCCGGTGCCCCGCCCGGCTGGCGCGGATTGCTGGTCCGGCAGCGGGCGGGCCTGCCCATACGACACCGCGCCCGCCCGGTGTCCGAGCACACATCTCCCGGCGTGACGACCTGCCCGGTCGGGGGCCGCGCGTGCGGCCCTTGATCAGGCCGGGCAGCAGCCGCCCAGTGCCGCCGTCCCAGAAGTCCGTCTCCGATACGAAGTCCTCATGCCCGGCCCGGTCCAGCTCCTCGATGTTGACGCCCACGATCTCCTCCCGCCCGCGCGCAGGTCTCGTGGAGCATCCGCCACAGCGTCTTCTCCCGCAGGGTGGACCTCCCGGCCAACGAGCAGCCGGTCTACGGCGACTTCGAGCGCGCCTGGATCTGGGAGTCCGGCGGCGTGATGCGCTTGGCCCGGTCCGGGCCCGCGGACCGTCGTAGCCGTGCTCGGCGCACCAGCCGGGCGCTCCGCAGGCGATGCGGGTCGTGGTTCCGCACTCGGCGGTCAACAGCACGGAGCCAACTCGCTCAGGACTCGGACCCCGGCTGAACTGTGCCATGCCAGTTCAGTGCTTGGGTCACCTGGTGGTGCGTCTCTTCAGCCACCACACGGGCTTCCGCCACGGCATCCCCGCGTTCACGCACCAAGCTCTCGTAGACCGGCAGGTGATCGTTTTCGGCTGAGTTGGTTTTCACAGGGCTGATCCTTATCAGTGTCGTACTCCGGGCGGCCTGACCGCACCGCGAAATTCTGGGTGCTCTCAAGGCCGGTAATGCGGTCATGCACGGTTGAGCCGCGCGGCGATCCCGTGACCGACGAGCAGATAAAGCACGGCGGGCAGACCGTAATTGAGGAACACTCGAAGGCCCTCTGTGTCCATGGTGAAAATGTCCTGCGACCACCAGGCCAACCAATCGGCCGTTCCGTGCACGAACTCGACGAAGACATTCGCTTCGTTGGCCCCGAGCAGGTGGAGCAGAATCCACAGGCCCAGGAAGCCGGCGGCGATGTCAGCGATCGTGTGGATGGCCAGGGCTGCGCGTCGGGCACCGGCCTGGTCCCGTTGGTAAGGGCGCGGGCCGGTCGGAGGCTGATCGTAGGAGTGGTATCCGGGGACCGGGTTGCTCACTGATTTCCCATCTGGCTCATGATCTTGCAAGCCGGAGTACGGCAATGTCTCGGCGTTCCCCGCGCAACTCGGCACACGGGTACGTGCATGTCTGCGTCATGGGTCCGCCGCCGTGTTACACGCCCCAGAGATATTCAGCATTCGGGCACACGTGCTGCAGATTTCCCACTCAATGTGCGAGCGAGGTGCTCCTCGATGCACCATCGTCGCGCGCGCTCTCGCCCTGCTCTAAGCCAGCCGGGTGGGCGGCTGCCATTCGAGCAGCAGGATCGTCGCATCGTCGCGCAGGTGACTGGACTTCGTGTCCAGGATGGAGTGGATCAGACGCCTCAGCGTTTCGGATGCGAGTTCTCCGGCGGCCGTCGCCCGGATGACGTAGTCGGCGAAGCGTTCGAGGCCGAAGAGGTTGTTGTCGCGGGTGCGCGCCTCGGTGACGCCGTCGGTGTAGAGCAACACCCGGTCGCCCGGTTGCAGGGCGCATTCGTGAATCTGGCGCGGTCGTCCTGCCAAGAGGAACGGCAGTCCCATCGGCGGGTCCGGCTCGCGTTCCAGCGCGTCGACAATCAACTGCTGGTCACGGATGAGAAGGGGCGCGGGGTGACCGCAGTTGGCCCACCGCAGCATCCCGGTGGCAAGGTCCAACTGGGTCAGTACGCCCGTACAGAACTGATCGGGAAGCCACTCGGCGAGCGCCTGGTCCACGAGGTCGACCAGTTCGGGCAGATCCGCGCCGGTGCGCCGGGCGTTGCGGCATGCGGCGAGGGAGACGGCGCTGGTCAGTCCTGAGGCGAGGTTGTGCCCCATGGCGTCCAGGACGGTGGCGTGCAGCGTCGTGTCGGTCAGGGAATGGTCGAAGGCGTCGCCGCCGATCTCGTAGGCAGGCTCGAGTACGGCCGTGGAGATGACGTGCCCGTTGCCGATCGTGCGCGGAGGGAGGAACGCCCGCAGCAGTTCGGCGGGCAGCAGCATGGGTTCGACGCGCGTCCGGCGGACGAAGGAGTCCTTGTACGCCCGTTTGGACGTGATCATCATGCTGAGCAGTGTGCCAAGTGCTCTGCCGCGAGTGAGTGATGCCGCCGTGAGTACGCGGGCGTGCACGGCAAGGACCCCGAGGCGCTCGGCTCCGTCGAGCAGCGGGAACCAGGCCGTCATCCCGTCCGTCCCCGACTCCTCGACCCGTAGTGACTGTGTGCGATAGGTCCAGCCCGCCAGCGAGTCGTCGATCGCCAGGGTGGAGGCGACGTCGGTCAGCGGGACGAGGCTGCGTTGTTGCAGGTCTGCGAGGTACACCACGGCGTGCTGAAGTCCCAGTGCCTTCGTGCAGCGGGCCACCGCGGTGGACAGCTCGAGTGTGGAGTTGACAGGGTCGGCGAGGAATTCCCTGAGCTGCTCGTCGCTGACCTCGGCCGTCACGTCATCACCGCCTAGTGGACTGATCGTCTGGCCCCAGCCTCACACCCGGCGCCGTGATCCGCAGGTCGAGGTCGGCCCACGAAACGAGAGTCGGCGGGCGTCGGCCGGGGGCTCGCCGTATGGGGCTCGACGTGTGGCGCCGGGTTCAGCCCCTGCGTACGTCGACGTCACCATTGACCGTGGTCAGCGTCATGGTGGGGCCGTGGGGAACATCCCGCGTGGGGACGGCGACCGTGGCGCGACCGTTGTCCGTGCCGGCGGTGACCAGGTAGGCAGGGGCGTTGTGCGGGACGGTGACGCCGACCGAGCCATGGGTGGTCGTCGCGGTGACGCTCGACGGGGCGGTGGCGCACGCAAGCATCACATCGCCGTTGGTGGTCGCCGCGTACAGCCGACGCGTGTCGAGGGCCGTCGCGCGCACCGAGCCGTTGCGGGTGGACAGCCGTACCGCGGCATCGTCACCTCCGGAGCGGGTGACCGTCACGTCGCCGTTGAGGGTCGTCAAGTCCAACGCGGCAGCGATGCCCGCGGCGTCGATGCCCGCGTTGCGGGCACTGACCGTGACGCTCACGCCGACCGGGACCTTGACGTAGGGCATGCGGGGACACGTTCCCCCGCTCCGGGCCCCGTCCGCACACGAAAGGTCGAGGATCCATGTGCCGTCGCGGTGCGACCAGTCGGCATCGGCACGGTCGTCAACGATGGCCCGGTGGCCGTCGGCGGGGCGCAACAGCAGCCCGTTGTCGGTCGTGACGACCAGGTGACGACCGGAGGCCCCAAGGGCGGGTCCCGCCGCGACCGAGCCGTTGGACGCCCCGCCCCCATGGTCACCGCACGACACGGCGACGGGAAGAACCGTCAGCACAACGGTCACGAGCAGCACCCGCCTTGTCGGTATCGCCTTCATGCCGCTACGAATGCCCCGACCCGGCACCGTCATGGCCACGCCACCGGTCAGTGCCGAAGCCGGCCGCCGGCCCCACGCCCGGGCGAAATCCAGGCGCGGCGCAACGGGCTCCCGCAGTACGGTCTGGCGATGGACGATCAGGACGGTTACTTCGGAGAACGGGTCGCGGCGGCCTACGACGAGTCGTCAGCGGACATGTTCGACCCGAGAGTCGTAGACACGACGGTCGGCTTTCTGGCGGGCCTGGCCGGCGGCGGCCGGGCCCTTGAGCTGGGCATCGGGACGGGACGCATCGCCTTGCCGCTGGCGCGTCACGGAGTCCCGGTCCACGGCATCGATCTGTCACGGGCGATGGTTGCCCGGCTGCGTGCCAAACCAGGCGGTGACGCGATCGGCGTCACGATCGGCGACTTCGCGACGACCAGGGTGGACGGGACGTTCTCCGTCGCCTACCTGCTCTTCAACACGATCATGAATCTGACGACGCAGGCGGCCCAGGTGGCCTGTTTCCGCAACGCCGCGGCTCACCTGGAACCCGGGGGCTGTTTCGTCATCGAGGTCATGATCCCCGAACTGCGTAAGCTCCCGGCGGGGCAGAACGTCGTGCCGTTCCATGTGAGCCCGACGCGGTGGGCGTTCGACGTCTACGACGTCGCCACCCAGGCGACGAGTTCGAACTACGTCGAAGTCGTCGACGGCCGCGGTGAGTACCGGTCGATCCCCTTCCGGTATGTGTGGCCGTCCGAACTCGACCTGATGGCCCAGCTCGCCGGGCTGCGACTGCGCGAGCGGTGGGAGGGATGGACGCGGGAACCCTTCAGCAGCGAGAGCGGTCGGCACGTCTCGGTCTGGGAGAAACCCGCCGACTGACCCGACTGACCGGCCTTGCTCACCCGTCGTACGGTCAGCGAGTGGCGAGGAGTTCGAGTGTGTCGATCACACGGTTCGAGAAGCCCCACTCGTTGTCGTACCAGGCGACCACCTTCACGTGGCGGCCGTCGACGCGGGTCAGGGCCGAGTCGAAGATCGCCGAGGCCGGATTGCCCGTGATGTCGGAGGAGACGAGCGGGAAGTCCGAGTACTCGAGGATGCCCGCGAGCGGCCCCTGTGCCGCGGACAGGTACGCCGCCAGCACGTCGTCGCGTGTGACGTCGCGGGCGACGGTCGTGTTGAGCTCGACGATGGAACCCACCGGAACCGGTACCCGGATCGAGTCGCCCGACAGCTTGCCGTCCAGGTTCGGAAGTACATGGCCGATCGCCTTGGCGGCGCCGGTCGTCGTCGGCACGATGTTGACGGCGGCGGCCCTGGCACGACGGGCGTCGCGGTGCGGACCGTCCTGCAGGTTCTGCTCCTGCGTGTAGGCGTGCACCGTCGTCATGAAGCCGTGCTCGATACCGGCGAGTTCGTCGAGCACCGCGGCCAGCGGTGCGAGCGCGTTGGTCGTGCACGAGGCGTTCGAGACGATCGTGTGGACGGCCGGGTCGTACGCGTCCGTGTTGACCCCGAACGCCAGCGTGACATCGGCGCCGTCCGAGGGCGCGCTGACGAGCACCTTCTTCGCACCCGCGTCGAGGTGGGCGCGGGCAGCCTTGGCCGACGTGAAGCGGCCGGTCGCCTCGAGGACGATGTCGACACCGAGTTCGGCCCATGGCAGCTGCGCCGGTTCGCGCTCGGCGAGCACCGTGATGCGACGGCCGTCGACGACGAGAGCGTCCCCGTCGACGGTCACCGGACGACCGAGCCGGCCGGCCGTGGTGTCGTAGGCGAGCAGCCGCGCGAGAGTGGCGGGCTCCGTGAGGTCGTTGACGGCGACGACCTCGAGGTCGCTGTCGCTTTCGAGCAGTGCGCGCAGCACATTGCGCCCGATGCGGCCGAATCCGTTGACGGCGATGCGAGTCATGAATGATCTCCCTTCGGTTCCCCACCAGGTTCGCTCGCGGCTTCCGCCCCTGACAGTGGCGCGATCGCCACGGTTCGCAAGGATCACGCCAGTGGCAGGGCTACTCGCCCGGGGCGAAGGTGCGCCGGTACTCACTCGGTGTGGTGCCGAGGATGCGCTGGAAGTGCAGCCGCAGATTCGCACCGGTGCCGAGGCCGACCTCAGCGGCGATCTGCTCGACGCTGCGCTGCGAACGCTCCAGCAGCTCGCGGGCCAGGTCGATGCGTGCGCGCATGACCCACTGCATCGGCGTGTAGCCGGTCTCTTCGACGAAGCGACGCGAGAACGTGCGCGGCGAGACCGCGGCCTGCCGCGCCAGTATCTCGAGCGTGAGGGGCTCGCCAAGCCGGTGCAGCGCCCACTCGCGGGTGGCCCCGAAGCGCTCGCCGAGCGGCTCGGGCACGCTGCGCGGCACATACTGCGCCTGACCGCCGCTGCGGTAAGGAGCCGCGACCAGGCGCCGGGCCGCGTGGTTCGACACGGCCACCCCGAGGTCGCCGCGCAGAATGTGCAGGCACAGGTCGATGCCCGAGGCGGCGCCGGCCGACGTGAGCACGCTGCCCTCGTCGATGAACAGAACATTCTCGTCGACCTGGACGAGCGGATGCTTCGCCCGGAGTGCCCGTGTGTAATGCCAGTGCGTCGTGGCGCGCTTGCCGTCGAGCAGGCCCGTCGCGGCGAGCGCGAAGGCGCCCGTCGAGATGGCGGCGAGCCGTGTGCCCCGCTCATGGGCGGCGACCAGCGCATCGACCACAACCTGCGGCGGATCGTCGCGGTCCGGGAACCGGTAGCCGGGGATGAACACGATGTCGGCCCACGCAAGCGCGTCGAGGCCGTGGGCGACGTGGTAGGAAAGGCCGTCGCCGCCGGTCACGAGACCAGGTGCCGCGCCGCACAGCCGCACTTCGTACGGCATGCTCGCGCGCGTGGTGAACACCTGGGCGGGGATGCCGACATCGAGCGGCTTCGCGCCTTCCAGCACGAGAACGGCGACGCGACGGAGGCGTGAGGCTGACACGGGCACAGGGTACGCAGGGGTGAGGGCTGAGCCCTCAAAAGAGTACCTTCGAGGTCAGGCATTGCGTGGGGTTACCAGGCCGGATTCGTAGGCCAGGACCACGAGTTGGGCACGGTCACGGGCGTGGAGCTTGGCCATGGCCCGGTTGATGTGGGTCTTCGCGGTCGTCGGGCTGATCACCATGCGGTCGGCGATCTGGTCGTTGGACAGGCCCTGCGCGACCAGGGCGACGGCCTCGCGTTCGCGGTTGGTCAGCTCTTTCAGTCCCGCGCCGGCGTCGGTGTGGAGCGGCTGGGTGACGTACCGGTTGATCAGCTTGCGGGTGATCGACGGTGCGAGCAGGGCGTCACCGCGCGCGGCGACGCGTACGGCATGGAGGAAGTCCTCCGGCACGATGTCTTTGACGAGGAACCCGGCCGCGCCGGCGCGCAGTGCGTCGAAGACGTATTCGTCGAAGCCGTAGTTGGTCAGGATGACGACGTGCACCCCGGTCAGGGCCGGGTCGGCGGCGATGCGCCGGGTCGCCTCGATGCCGTCGACGACCGGCATCTCGATGTCGATGAGCACGATGTCGGGCAGGTGTTCCTTGGTGAGGGCCAGGGCCTCCTCACCGTCGGCGGCCTCGGCCACCACCTCGATGTCGTCCTCGAGGTCGAGGAGCGCGCGGAATCCGCTGCGCAGGAGCGGTTGGTCGTCGACCAGCAGGACTCGGATCATGACGTCCGGTCCACGGGGAGTTCGGCCTGGACGGTGAAGCCGCCCTCGCCACGCGGCTCCGCTCGCAGCCGACCGCCGAGGGCGGTGACTCGTTCGCGCATCCCGAGCAGCCCGACACCAGGCACCGGGGCGGTGTCCGGTGTGGCCATGCCGTCGTCGTCGACGCGTATCGCGAGGGCGTCCGGACGGCAGTCGATCCGGACCGACGCGGTAGCGGCGCCGGCGTGCCGGGCGATGTTGGTGAGCGACTCCTGGACGATCCGGTAGGCGGTCCGGTCCACCGCGGCCGGCACGGCGTGCCGCTGTCCTTCGATCGTCAAGGTCGCGTCCAGGCCGATCCCACGCGCCCGCTCCACCAGTTCCGGGACATGGTCGAGCCCGCGCGGCGGGGTCGTGTCGTCGTCGCGCAGTGCTCCCAGGGTCGCGCGCAGCTCCCGGGTCGCCTCACGCCCGGCCGCCTGGATCGCCAGCAGGGCCTGCGGCACCTCTTCGCCGCGCTTGCGGGCCACGTGGACGGCGACTTCGGCCTGCACCTTGATGACCGAGATCTGGTGGGTGAGCGAATCGTGCAACTCCCGCGCCATGTGCAGCCGCTCCTCGTCGGCGCGGCGCCGTGCGGTCTCCTCCCGGGTGCGCTCGGCTTCGTCCGCCCGCCGCTCGGCCTGTCGCAGTGCTTCGCCCGCGGCGCCGGCCGCGATCAGCCAGGCCAGTTCGAGGGCGCCTCGGGCCTGCGCGAACGCCTCGCTCGCATCGTGCAGGGAGACCAGGGCCGCGAGCGGGAGAGCGGCCAGCATGGTCACGCTCGCCGCCACCGTGAGGGTGCGGTGTCCCGCCCGTACGGCCGCGTACACCGCGAAGAGGTACGCGACGGCGGGCACGTCGAAGCCGGCCGCCTGATAACCCACCGCGCACAGCCCGGTGACGGCCAGGACGGGCACCGGGGCTCGGCGGCGCGCGGCCAGCGCCAGGCCGCCGGCCACCAGCAGCGCGTAGCCGAGCAGGTCGAGGCCCGTCGCGGAGTGCTGCCCGGACAGCCCGGTGACCAGCAGCGTCGCCGCTACGCCGACGGCGATCGCCCAGTCTCTGACGCCGGCCGGAACACCGGACCGTCCTGTCCTCATGCGCGCACCCTAGCCGGATGCCGCCACTGGCGAGTCCCGCTCGCGGACGAGCGGCCGACTACCGCGTACGCAGTACTTTCACGGCGCCTGCGGCGTACGCGGCAACCGGGTGCGTCCTCGGCGGCAGCGTGAAGTGTCTCCGTCTGCCGGACGACCGGCGGCCCGTCCGGCGACATGCTCGAGCCACCTCCGAACCTCGGAGACGAGACGTACGAAACGAGACGTACGAAACGAGACGTACGAAAGAGGAGAGGGACATGAGCCCATCAGGAGCCCTGACGTCAGTCGGACTGGTGATGGCCGCGCCGGCGGCCGCGAGCATGTCGGTCCAACCGGTCGCCGCCGGTCTCTACGCCATGAGTGCCGGGCGACTCGGGGCCTCCTCGGCCGCCGTGCTGGGGCTGATCGGCGTGGTCATCGGCGGACTGGCACTGGCCCGCCCCGCCGGTCGTTTCGGCACCGGCTCCGGCTCCCGCTCCGGCTCCGGCTCCGGGCGGCTCGGAACCACCGTGGCGCTGGCGGCCGGACTGATCGCCATGGCCCTCGGTGGGCTGGTCGTGGCCACCTCCGACGGTGGTATCGGCACCGGCAACGGGCTGGGCGGGGCCATCGTCGCCCTGGTGGTGGGGCTGATCGCGCTGGTTCTCGGCGGGCTGGCCCTGGCCCGCTCCCGCCGCACCGTCTGACCGCGAGGTGCTCATCCAGGTGGGCCAGGGCCGGCGACGCGAAGGTCGAGGAGCTGTTGGGTGTGCCCTGGTACGTGGTCCGTGGCGAGGCCATTGATGAGGGCCGCGAGCGGAATCGGCTGGTCCAGCACCAGGGCCCCGTTGGACTGGAGGAACGTCGGAACCAGAACCGAGGCGGCTTCCTCGTCGAGTTGATCGGCGATGTCGCACAGGACGGTGGCCTGGTTGCGGACGTGGCTCAACAGGTCCGCCCTGCCCGAGTGCTCGGCGATGATCCGGTCGAGATTCCAGGGGTCGAGGGAGACCCGGTTGTCGAAGGCGGGGCGCGAGCCGGCGACGACGGCGAGGGCGACCGCTGCGGTCCCGGCGTCGACGCTGAGGACATGGGCCAGAATCTGGTCGGCGTTCCATCCTCCGTCGTCCGCGTCGTCCGCGTCGCCGAGGTCGGGGCCGGCTGCCACGTCGAGCAGCCTGTCGTAGGCGCCGCGCAGTGCTGTCGTGTCCACAGCGTGGTTCCCTTCAGTCGGGTCGGGTCGGGTCGGGTCGGGTCGGGTCAGTCGGGTGGTGTCGAGCGCGAGTCCCGCTCCGCTGCCTCGGCGACGCGCTTGATGTTCGCCAGGCGCCGGTCCCAGTCGGCCGCGAGTGAGGCCATCCACCGGGCCGTCGCGTCCAGTGCCGCGGGCCGTACCGCGTAGCGCATCTCGCGTCCGACCGGGCTGCCGGAGACCAGGCCGGCGGCGTCCAGGACGGCGAGGTGCTTGACCACTGCCTGCCGGGAGACGGGGAGTGGTTCGGCGAGCGTCGTCGCGGTGGCCTCGCCCCGTGCGGCGAGCAGGTCGAGCAGTCGGCGTCGGGTCGGGTCCGCCAGCGCGGCGAGGACGCTGTCCACCGCCTCGCCGGCGGCGGCGCGTTCGTCTGTCACGCGGAGGGCTGTTCGGCGCGCGTCTTGAGCGCGTCGAGCTCCAGCGGCCAGCCCGCGGTGTGGTCCTTCAGGTTCTGGCTGCGCAGTTCCTCGGACCCGGCCAGTGCCGCGAAGCCGCTCTCGACGACGCGCAGCCGGGTGCCTTCGCCTTCCTCGGTCAGCGTGAACTCCACGAGGGTGCTGTTGTCCTCGCGCAGTTCCTCCCCGGGGAAGGCGCTGGTCCAGCGGTACGCCAGGTAGGTGGGCGGCTCGACCTTCTCCACACGCACCGGGAAGTCGCCGTGCTCCGCGTTCTTCGCCACCATCGACTCGCCTTCCCTGGCCACGGTGCCGGGCAGGCTCGCCTTGTCGGCCACCCAGAACCCGGGCTGGGCCACCAGCGACCAGACCCGCTCCAGGGGTGCCGCGATCAGGGTCTCGCGCTCGATCCGGTCCTCGCTCATGAGCTGACTCCATTCGTTGCCGTCGTTGTGTGCAACTCCAGAGTTGCACGTCGCCACCCCAGGTGCAACCCGCGAGTTGCACTCTGATCGAACAGTGGTGGCCACGCAGCAGTAACCCCGTCGTCCCCCGGCGTGCCGGGATCATCCCGCTCGGTCACCGTAGGCCGCCCTGCTGGCCTCGATCTCCGCGATGTGCTCGATCGCCCAGCCGGCGAGCCCGAGCGCCGGCGGTATGAGGCTCCGCCCGGTGGGAGTCAGGCCGTACTCGACTCGCGGCGGGACCTCGGCGTACGCCGTCCGGGACACGAGGCCGTCGCGCTCCAGGTTCCGGAGTGTCCGCGTCAGCACCCGCTGCGAGATCCCCGGTATCTGCCGGTGCACGTCGGTGAAGCACAGGCGTCCCTGGCGGCGAGGCCCGGCAGATCGGCCCCAACATCACCCTGCTGGTGACCGCCGCCGCGGCGGCCTGGCTGGGGACCACCTGGCTCTGGCCTACCCGCCGATGCCCCGGTCCCCGCCGGGCGGTGCCGTACCTGGTGTACGCACTGTGGACGGGGCGCCCGGGCCAGGGGGCTCAGCCGCTGCTCTTCTGCCGTGCCGCACGGTCTAGTTCGCGGGTGAGCGCGTCTTCGCCCCGGCCGATCAGGGACTTCTCCAGGCTGTGGTCGTCGTGCCGTGAGATCCGCTCGCCCTCGGCGAAGCCGTCGGTGTCCAGGACGTCCCCGCACCACTCCCCACGGCCCACGACCTGGTCGTCGAACGGTACGACCGCGCCCTCACCGAGGGCCACCCAGCGGTCGTCCTGCCACCGCAGGGCGAGGATGTAGGTATGGCCGGGGACGACCCGCGGGGCGTCTCCCACGAGGTCGTCGACGCGGGTACTGCCGTCGGACCGGAGGATCTTCCAGCCGGGGGCGATGTAGTCGACGGCGGCGCCGACGTTGGGGTGCGAACGGGTGGGAGAGGTGAACGGGAGGGATTCTCGGGTCAGTTCGACGGTGCGCTCGAGCTGATAGAGGTAAGCACCGGCGGCCAACTCCCTGCGACCGCTCTCCCGTTCCCGCACGGCGCGTCCCACGATCACGACGTCGGCGTGGTCGACCCAGTCCCGTGCGGTTTCGGACGGATACCGATCGACGGGGAACCCGCAGCCGTTGACGGTGTCGAAGGCCGGCCAGCCGGTCAGTACGCCGGCGACGACGCCGACCGCGGCGAGAACCGCGACGACGGGGCGGCCCGGTGCAACGAGTAAGGGACGTCTGGGGCTTGTGAGGTCTCTGGGCATCCGTTGATCTTGGTCCGGCGGTGATCCGTCCGGCGTGGTGGAAGCCACACCTCCGGCCACAGTCGTGTCACAGACGGAACAGGCCGGCAGGAAGGCCGGCAGGAGGCACGAGCCGGACCTGGCCGACCAGGCAGCTGACGCCCGGCTCCCCCGTCTTCAAGAGGCGGGGATGCCTGACCTTCAGCGTGGTGCCGTCCCGTGCCGCAGGGAGTCTCGGGCGGAGTCGGCCAGGGCCGCGATCAGGGGCGAACGCCCGGCGGCCTGCCAGGCGAGCACGATCTGCCCCGGCGGGATGTCGCCGACCGGAACGTACGCGATGTCGTCACGCGCGTAGCCTGCGGCGACCGGGGCGGGCAGGAAGACCACGCCGCGCCCGGCTCGGACGTACTCCACGATCTCTTCCATGTCGTGGACGACGGGTCCCTGCCGTGGCCGGGAGCCGTCGGGACGTGGGTCCACGGTCCAGAAGGCGTTCCACGCGGGCGTGGCCTCGGCACGCCCGTCGGAGGGCAGTTCCTCTACGACTCGTGCGGACACTGCGACTACTGCGTCCGCGGCGAGCAGATCCTGTGCACGCGCAAGCGGATCACCGGGATCGTCGCGGACGGCGGCTACGCCGCCTACGCCGTCCTCAAGGCCGACTACGTCACTCCCCTGCCCGCCGGGCTCGACCCGGTGGCCGCCGCTCCCCTGATGTGCGCAGGCCTCACCGCCTTCAACGGTCTGCGCAAGGGAGGCGCGACGGCCGGCTCGCGCGTCGCGGTCATCGGCGCCGGCGGCATCGGGACCCTGGCCATCCGTTACGCGGTGGCCATGGGGGCACGGGTCGCGGTCGTCGGCCGTACCCGCCGCGGCGAGGACCAGGCCAAGGAGCTCGGCGCCGAGATCTTCGTGGCCAGCGAGGAGACCGACCCCGCGAGCGCGCTCAAGGCGTGGGACGGCGGCGCGGATCTCGGGCTGAACGCCGCCCCGTCCACCGCGGCCGCGGCGGCCACCCTGGGCGGGCTGGCTCCCGACGGCACGCTGCTGCTGTGCGGCTACGGCTCCGATCCTCTGGTCCTGCCCGCCCAGCCGATGGTCCTGAACCGGCTGCGGGTCATGGCTTCCCCGTCCGGCTCCCCGCACGACCTGCGCGACACGCTCGCCTTCTCCGCGGCCCACAACATCCTGCCCGACGTCACCCCGATCAGCCTCGACCAGGCGCCGGCCGCCCTGGACGCCATGGCCGCGGGCCGGGGCGGCGGACGGTCCGTCATCTCCTTCGGCTGATCCGCCTGGGGTCTCGTTCACGACACCCGGAACCAGACCTCCCCGGCGGCCGACCGCATTCCGTTCTCAAGGAGCACCCGCATGAGCCTCACCGTCCTGATCACCGGCGCCGGATCCGGATTCGGCGCGCTGACCGCCCGCGCCCTGGCCGACGCCGGGCACACCGTGTACGCGGCGATGCGCGACACCACCACCCGCAACGCCGACCGTGTCACCGCCGCCAAGGCCTACGCCGCCGAGCACGGGGTCGACCTCCGTACCGTCGAACTCGACGTCCTCTCCCAGGAGTCGGCCGACGCCGCCATCGAGACGGTCCTGTCCGAGGCCGGCCGCCTGGACGTGCTCATCCACAACGCCGGGCACATGGTGACCGGCCCCACCGAGGCCTTCACCCCCGACGAACTCGTCGCGGTCTACGACACCAACGTGCTGGGCACCCAGCGCGTCAACCGGGCCGCCCTGCCGCACCTGCGCAAGCAGCGCCGCGGCCTGGTGCTGTGGGTCGGCTCCACCTCCACCCGGGGCGGCACCCCGCCCTACCTGGCGCCGTACTTCGCCGCCAAGGCCGCCATGGACTCCCTGGCCGTCTCCTACGCCGCCGAGCTGGCCCGCTTCAACATCGAGACGACCATCGTGGTGCCCGGCTCCTTCACCTCCGGCACCAACCACTTCGCCACCGGCGGCCACCCCGGCGACCAGACCGTCGTCCCCGACTACGAGGCCCAGTACGCCGGACTGATGGAGCAGGTCTCCCAGCGCCTGGCCGCCCTCGCCCCGCCCGACGCCGACGTGTCGCAGGTCGCCGACGCCATCGTCGAGGTCGTCGACACCGAGCACGGCAAGCGGCCCTTCCGCGTCCACATCGACCCGGCCGACGACGGCTCCGAGACCGTCAGCGCCGTCGCCGACCACATCCGCGCCGAGTTCCTCACCCGCATCGGCCTGGAGGACCTGCTGCACCCGCACGACTGACCGCCCGGGCGTGCGGGCGGCCCGGTGCCATGTCCTACGGTCAGCCGATCGGCTCGGGCATGGGGACCACGTCGTAGGAGAGCCGGATGCTGTCCCCGGTGACCGGGTCGCCCAGTTCCACTCGCCAGCCGTCGGCGAACTGGTCCACGCCCTCGGCCATGGGGATGGTCCCCGAGATGAGGACCGTGCCCGGCACCAGGTCGCCCCGGGAGCGCAGTACGTCCGCCCAGTAGGCGGGAGTGAGCAACTCGGCCAGCGTGCCGTGCTGGATCTCGCTCTCCTCGCCGTCGTGGCTGACCCAGGCCCGCAGGGTCAGCTCGTCGAGCCGCTGCTCGACGTCGGCCAGGCGCCAGGCGCGGCGGGCGAGCACATCCGGGCCGGCGTTCTTGCTCCAGGCCACGCCGTGCACTTCCAGATCGCGGTCGGTGTGGTCACAGGCCGCGGTGAGCAGCAGCTCCCCGTCCGCTGCCACGACCAGGGCCCACTCGGCCTCACCGGACGTGCGGGCGTGCTGGGCGGCCACGCGGTCGGTCTGCTGGGCCAGGTAGGGCGAGACGGAGTAGAGCGCGGGCGTCACGGCGGGGGCGGGGACTCCGAGCTCGGCGAGTTCCGCGACATGCGCGGCGACGTCGTCCTGGCTGCGCCCGGCGTAGCCGGCGTTGAGTACCCGCTGGACGTCGACGTCGCGGGTGGAACCGTCGGGCAGCTCGAAGGTCAGCACGGCCACAGGATCTCCTCGGGGGGCGTTTCGAAGCGGTTAACTTCCGGCGCAGGGGTTGCGCATACGACCTGTATACAAGAAGTATGCCGAAAGGTCGATGTCCCCTCGACGCAAGGATTCGGACGTATGCAGCACACCCCGCAGGGCGATCAGGCGGTTCTCCCCGACCGTTCCGGCATGCGCCGGGCCTTCTTCGCCAGCCTCACCGGAACCGCTCTGGAGTGGTACGACTTCGCCGTCTACTCCGCCGCCGCGGCACTGGTCTTCGGTGACCTTTTCTTCCCCTCCGAAGACCCTCTGACCGGCACACTCCTGGCGTTCTCCACGTATGCCGTCGGCTATGTGTCCCGCCCGCTCGGCGGCTTCGTCTTCGGCCGTCTCGGCGATGTGATCGGCCGCAAGAAGGTCCTCATCGCCACCCTGGTCCTCATCGGCGTGGCCACGTTCCTCATCGGCCTGCTGCCCGCCTACGACACCGCCGGCGTCGCCGCACCGATCGCGCTGGTCGTGCTGCGCTTCGCGCAGGGCGTCGGGGTCGGCGGCGAGTGGGGCGGGGCGGTCCTGCTGTCGAGCGAGTTCGGCGACCCGCGCCGCCGCGGCTTCTACGCCTCTGCGGCGCAGGTCGGTCCGCCGGCCGGAAACCTCCTCGCCAACGGTGTGCTGGCGGCCCTCGGCGTCCTGCTCACCGAGGACCAGTTCCTGTCCTGGGGCTGGCGGGTGGCGTTCGTGCTGTCCGGAGTACTGGTCGGCTTCGGCCTGTGGATCCGGGCCAAGCTGGAGGAGACACCGGTCTTCAAGGCCATGGAGGCCGAGCAGTCCCGCCCCGAGGCGCCGATCCGCGAGGTGTTCACCACCCAGCCCCGCGCCCTGCTCGCCGCGATCCTCAGCCGGGTAGCGCCCGACGTGCTGTATGCGATGTTCACCGTCTTCGTGCTCACCTACGCGACCGACAGGCTGGACATGTCGCGCGGCTCCGCGCTGACGGCCGTCCTGGTCGGCTCCTCGCTGCAGGTGTTCCTCATCCCGCTGGCGGGCGCCCTCTCCGACCGCGTCAACCGGCGTCTGCTGTACGGCTGTTCCGCCGTCGCCGCCGGGGTGTGGCCCTTCCTGTTCTTCCTTCTGGTCGACGGCGGCAGCCGGCTCCTGCTGATGGCCGGCGTCGTCGTGGGCCTGGCCATCCACTCGTTCATGTACGGTCCGCAGGCGGCCTTCGTCGCCGAGCAGTTCTCGCCCCGGCTGCGCTACACCGGCTCCTCGCTGGCCTACACCCTCGCCGGCCTCATCGGCGGCGCGGTCGCTCCGCTGCTGTTCACCGCGCTGCTGAGCTCCTACGACAGCTGGATCCCGCTGGCGCTGTACATCGCCGTGGCGGCGGTCGTCACCGTCGGCGGGCTCTGCCTGGGCCGCGACTCCGCCCCTGCCATGGAGGAGGACGCCCGACTCGCCGCCTCCCGGCGGGCCGAACCGGCCCATGTGGTGTGACGGGCCTCCCGTCGCCCCTCCCTCGCTTCCCTCCCGACGACGAAAGGCGGTATGCCCCGTGCGCATCGCGTTGAGCCAGCTGACCACCGGCGCCGACCCCGAGAAGAACCTCCGCCTCATCGAGGAGTGGACGTCACGTGCAGCGGAAGCGGGCGCGAGCGTCGTCGTGTTCCCGGAGGCGTCCATGGCCTGCTTCGGCACCGACCTCACAGCCGTCGCCGAACCCCTGGACGGCCCGTGGGCCACCGCGGTGCGCGAGATCGCCGAGGCGGCGCACATCGTGGTGGTGGCCGGCATGTTCACCCCGGCCGCCGACGGTCGGGTGACCAACACCCTGCTGGCGACGGGGCCGGGCGTCGAGGCGTCGTACGACAAGATCCACCTTTACGACGCCTTCGGGTATGCCGAGTCCCAGACGGTCGCCCCGGGTGAGCGGATCGTCACGATCGACGTGGACGGCGTACGCCTCGGGCTGGCCACCTGCTACGACGTGCGCTTCCCCGAGCTGTTCCGCGCCCACGCCGACGCGGGAGCGGTGGCGACCCTGCTGGCCGCCTCCTGGGGGGCCGGCCCGGGCAAGGCCGACCAGTGGGAGCTGCTGGTGCGGGCCCGGGCGCTGGACGCGACGGTGTGGATCGCCGCCGTCGGCCAGGCCGACCCGGCCGCCTCGGGAATGGTCGCCCGGGGCACGGCACCCACCGGCATCGGACACAGCGCGCTCGTCGGCCCCGACGGCACCCTGCGCCACCGCCTCGACGCGGAACCCGAACTCCTCGTGGCCGACGTGGACATCGACGAGGTCGCCGCGGTCCGGGAGAAGATCCCGGTGCTCGCCAACCGCCGGCTGGGGGTATAGCCGTGTCCAAGCCGGAACTGGAATTCCACCTGCCCGCCGGGCCCTGGACGGCGCCGCAAGGCGCCGCGCCCGGGGTGGCCGAGCGGGTACTGGCCGAGGACGCGCGCAAGGAGCGCCGTACCGTCCTCGTGCGCTGGGATCCGGGCACCGACAGCTCCGCCCAGGGCGTGGCACGGCACGCGTTCTGGGAGGAGGTGTACATCCTCGACGGCGCCCTGCATGATCTGACCCTCGACGAGACGTTCGCCCGGGGCACCTACGCGTGCCGACCGCCGGGCATGCCGCACGGCCCGTGGACCGCGCCCGAAGGCGTCACCATGCTGGTGATCACCTACCCGGACTGACCCACGGGGCACGTGTTCAACCGGCGAGCAGCACCTTCAGCGTGGAATCCAGATGGTTGTCGATCGCCAGGCACGCGGCCGCCGCGTCACCGGCGGCGAGCGCGTCCACGATCGCCCGGTGCTCGTCGAGCACCCCTTCCTGGCGCCCCTGCTGGTTGTACAGCGCGACCACACCGGCCCGGACCTGACGGCTGCGCAACCCGTCGTAGTGCCGCTCCAGCAGCGTGTTCCCCACGGCCGACACCAGGGTCGCGTGGAAGAGGTGGTCCACCGCGATGAACTCCTTGGCCTGGTCGGGCCCGTCCAAGCCGGCCTGACGGTCCAGCAGCTCGGTGAGCTGCCGCAGCGGAGCCCGTCCCGTGGCGATGACCCGCTCGGCCGCGTACCGCTCGACGATCCCGCGCAGCTCCATCAGCTCGGAGATCTGCCGACCGGACAACGGCGCCACCCGCGCCCCGCGCTTGGGCACCAACTCGACCAGATCCTCGGCCGCTAGCAGCAGCAGCGCCTCCCGGATCGGGGTGCGCGAGACTCCGATCCGGTCGGCGAGGTCCTGCTCGGAGAGGAACTCCCCCTGCATCGCCGGATCCGTCAGCACCGTGTCCTTGAGGTACGCGTACGCCTTCTCCCGACCGGACGCCACCACTACCCCCAACCGTCGCATACACCTTGTATACGGAAGCTACCACGAGGGCCGGGACCGGGCGGGCCTCCGAACAAAGCCTCGTCCCGGCTCCCGGCGGGAACGGGGCTCTACCTCACCGCTGGGGCCGGGAGTCTGTGGCCGGGAGGTGGATCATCGGCCGGCGGCCGGGGGTCGTGTCGGCGTCCGCTACGAGAACCCGGGTGATCGCCCGCAGGGCGTGGCCGAGGGTCGCGCCGAGCGGCGGACCGGTCGGCTCGTGGGGCTGGAGGGCCCAGTGCTCGACCGCGACGCGCAGCGCGGTGTTCATCATGCCCGCTTCCAGACGGACGGCGAGGTCGTCCGCGGAGCGATCGGTGCCCTCGGCGATCAATCCGGCGCGGACCGTGTCGACGCACGGTCCGCCGCGGCGTTCGCCACGATGAGTCGCGCACTCCCGGCTCCCCGCCCCAAGGCCCCTGGCAGCAACGTCCCGTTGACAGGGCACATCGGGACTCACACAATCATCACCATGACCGGACACTGGTTCGACCCGACGGGGCCGTCGCGCGTCCCGGATCGGACCGGATGCGAGCGCTCAGGCCGCTGACCGGACTGCCGCCGAGCCGTGTGCTCGCCGCGCGCCGCAGCCCAGGCCATGCCGGTCATCTTCCTTCCCCACGCTCCGGACGACTCCCGGCACACGTCCGCACTGCATCACGAACTCCTTCGTACACGGCCCGCGAGAGCACCCGCCTTGAAGCCAACTGTCGTCTGCCACCTGCAGAACACGTACGAGGAGATGGATGCGATGACTGTCGTGAACGCCGGGCCGCAGCCCACACTGCGCGAGGCCCGTGTACCAGAAGGCGGGATGTACGAGGGCGTCCGCGTGCTGCGCCGGCTGCCCGAGGGGTGGGAAGAGCGCCCGTACGAGCATTTCGAGCTCGTGCCGCAGGGATGCACGATCGGGGCCGAGATACGGGGCATCAGTCTCGCGCGGCCGTTGGGGGACGCGCTGCGCGAGGAGTTGAACCGCGCGCTGCTGGAGTGGAAGGTGCTCTTCTTCCGCGGCCAGCGGCTGAGCTCCGCGCAGCAGCGTGACTTCGCCCGGCACTGGGGCGAGTTGGAGACGAACCCGCTGCTCGCCCAGGGGTCCAGCGAGGACGTCGTGCGCTTCGACAAGGGCGACAGAGCCATGCCCACCTTCGAGAACGTCTGGCACGCCGACGTGACCTTCCGGGAGCGGCCGGCGCTCGGCGCGGTGCTCCAGTTGCACGAGGTCCCGCCGTTCGGCGGGGACACCATGTGGGCGGACATGGCCGCCGCCTACGACAATCTGCCGCGGGAGGTGAAGGACCGTGTCGACGGGGCCACCGCCGTGCACGACTTCATCCCCGGCTTCGCCCGCTTCTATCCGCCCGAGCGGCTCATACCGCTCCAGTCCGCCTTTCCACCCATGGAGCATCCGGTGGTGCGCACCCACCCGGAGACGGGACGGCGGCTGCTCTTCGTCAACACCTCGTTCACCACCCGGATCACCGGCATGGAGCGCGAGGAGAGCGACCGGCTGTTGCGGTACCTCACGCAGCAGGCCCATGTGCCGGAGTACCAGGTGCGGTTCCGATGGCAGCCGGGCGACATCGCGTTCTGGGACAACCGGGCCACTCAGCACTACGCGGTGAACGACTACGGACCGCACCGACGGGTGGCGGAACGGGTCGCCATCGCCGGCGACCGCCCGTTCTGAGGAAAGGATCCGCGCGGCGCAACACCGGCCGCGCGGCTCACCGCTGTGCGAGAGGTCTGAGCGCCTGGATCAGAGGACGGACACGAGCAGCGACACGGCGGACTCCTGACGGCCGATACTCGCCCGGTCGAACGGACCGGACCAGCTCAGCCCGTACTGGTCGGAGCTGTTGCGGTCGTACTGGTGGGCGGAGCGGGCCTGGGTGAGGAGGTAGCCCCGGTAGGGACGGCCGGGCAGCAGGGCGTCGAGTTCGCCGAGGTTGCGGGCGAAGATGCCCTTGAACGCCGTGCCGTCGGACCCGCAGGTGCCACTCGCCTCGCAGGGCTCCGTCAGGATCCCCTTCGGCGACAGCAGGGGGCTGTCGACCACGGCGTCGGCGATCTTCCGTGCGTCCCTGAGCAGTCCGCGGTCGCCGGTGGCCTTGTACAGCTCGGCCAGTCCGCCGAGGACGACTCCCTGGTTGTACGTCCAGGTGGTGCCGCCGTTGTTGGCGCAGCCGCCGCCCTGTGTGTTCAGCCCGTCGTTGACCAGGTTGTCGCTGTTGATCATGCCGCTGTTCTTGAGCCACTTCCATGCGGTGAGCGCACGCTGCAGATGGACGGTGTCACCGGGGATCCGGTTGTGCAGGGCCGCCGCGAGCTTGATGTACAGCTCGACACTGATGGCGTTCTTGTAGGTCGCGGCCGGGATGTCCCACCAGACGCCGCCACCGCAGACGCCGTCCCAGTACTTGTACATGTACTCCTCGTCGAGCTTCGCGATCTTCAGGTACTCCTGATCGCGGGTCAGGTCGTACATGCTGGTCATGGCGAGTCCCCACCAGCCGGTGTCGTCCGTGGAGTCGGCGCGGAACTCGCCGCCGCCCTCCGGCCACCAGGGCAGGGGCTTGCGCTGTTGTTCGATGGTGTTCTCGATCTGCCGCAGATATCTCTTGGACCGGGTCTTCGCCGTGTAGTCGAGCAGCGCCTGGAGCGCGTTGCCGGACTGCCACCACGGTGCGCCCGGATCCCAGCGGCCGGTGTCCTCGTCGTAGAACTCCATCATCGCTTCGACGGCCGCGGTGGCCCTGTCGCGCGCGTTCACGGCCGCTCCCGGTGCGCTCGAGGTACTCGGCGTACTCGCCTGCGCGGGCAGCGCACCCGCCACCAGCACCAGAGCCGCACCGAGGGCGAACGCCCCCACCGCCGCCCGGGCTCTTCGCAACTGTGCCAACATCCCAGACGCTCCTGAGCAGTTAGGGGGACATCCTCGGATGCTGCTCAACTATGAGCGTGCGCGCCATGACATGACAAGAGTTGGTCAGTAACGAGCCTGCTTCCTGGGCGGGATGACCGAAGTCGGTCATCCGATTAGGCTCTCCCCGTGACTTCGAGCAAACGACACGCGCGGATCGTCGACGCCCTCCGTACGACCGGAGTGGCCTCCGTGCGCGAACTGGCGGAGCGCCTCCACGTCAGCGAGTCCACGATCCGCCGGGACTTGAAGCTCCTGGACCGCAACGGCGAGTTGATCCGTACCTACGGGGGCGCGGCGCTGTCCCTGCGCGCGCCGGCCGAGGAAGAGCCCTTCGGTATCTCGGCGTCCCACGACGGAACCATGAAGGACGCCATGGCCGAGCGCGCCGCGGCGCTCGTGCCGGACGAGAGCGTGGTCGTGCTGGACATCGGCACCAGCACCCAGCGGATCGCCCGCCGGTTCAGAGGCCGGCCCGTCACCGTCATCACCAGCAACCTGGCCGTGGTGGACGAACTGCGGGACGACGAGGCCGTCCGGCTGATCCTGCTGGGCGGAGTCCTGCGCCGCAACTACCAGTCCTTCGTCGGCTCGCTGACCGAGACGGCACTGCGCCAGGTCAGTGCCGACCTGGTGATGCTGAGCTGCACGGGCGTACGCACCAACGGGCACGTCGTGGACGACATGGCCGTCGAGGCGCCGATCAAACAGGCCATGATCGAGGCAGCCGACCGTGTCGTCCTCATCGCGTCCGAGGCGAAGTTCCCCGGCACGGGCTCACTGCGCATCTGCTCGCTCGCCGATGTGGACGTCCTGGTCACGACCGACGGCGCCGACCCGCACACCCTCGACCTCTGCCGGCACGCCGGGGGTGAGGTGATCGTCGCGTGACCGTCTGCAAGACGTACGGCCGAGTCACCCGTCGAACTCGGTGAGGTCGATGGCGTGAACGTGCAGCGGAAAGCCGTACACCGGGTGTTCGATCTCGCGCTCCAGCACCATCCCGAGCTTGCGGATGACGTTCTCGGAGGCCTCGTCACCGATCCGGACGACGCTGATGACCCGGTCGAGGCCACGGTCCTGGAGCGCGAACTCCAACGTGGCGTGGGCTGCTTCGGACGCGTATCCCTGGCCCCAGAACTGTGAGCCGAGCCGCCAGCTGATCGCCACTTCGGCCGCCAGTTCCGGCAGGGACTCGGGCACGGACAGGCCCGTGAAGCCGGCCAGCTCGCCCGAGGCCAGCAGCTCGACGGCGAAGAGACCGAAGCCCTCGTCGTCCCACTCCTCCTCCCACCGCTCGATGGCCTCCGCCGTGTACTCCAAGTCGCGCACCGAGCCGTCATCGATCCACCGCATCACCTGCGGGTCCGCGTTGATGTCCGCCATGGGCACGAGGTCGTCGTCGCGCCAGCGACGGAGGAGGAGGCGGGGCGTGCGAATCTCGATCATGGCGCCCATCCTGCCGAAGGCAACGGCCACATCGGTAATCCGCGCTCGTCGGCGTTGCGCCGACTGCCTGACCAGCCCCTCATTGCACCCAATTTAAGTGCCCTGAATTACAGTCAGTCGACCAGCGGGGGGGGGCGAGTCGCGCCGAAACCCTCCACAGCACCGGTCATTAGATGCACTGAATCGTTGACTAGACCGAACGGTACAGGTAACTTCACCAATCACCCGGGGGCACGTTCTGGAACGAACGACGAGGTTCGGAAAGAGGTACGCCCTGTGTTCAAAGAGTTTGTCGTGTCCGGCGACTCGCACATCATCGAGCCGACCGATCTTTTCAAGACCCGCCTGCCCAAGCCTCTTCGCGAACGGGCGCTCTGGGAAGAGGAGTTCACGCTCGAGGAGCCGATCGTGGAGGGCGGGCACACCGAGTTCAAGAAGCTGCACACCATCGGGTACGACGGCTGGACCATCTCCAAGTACCGTCAGTTCGGCGGGGAGACCCCGGACGGCGAGCCCGAGCACATCATCCGGGACATGAACCTCGACGGCGTCGACGCCTCGGTGATGTTCCCCAACCTGTCGCTGTTCGTCCTGTTCACCGACGACCACGAATTGTCGATGGCGCACGCACGCGTATGGAACGACTACATCGTCGAGCGGTTCCTCCCGTACAAGGACCGGCTGCGCCCGACAGCGGCGATCCCCGTGACGGACGTCCCCGAGGCCGTCGCCGAGATCGAGCGGTGCGCGCGCCTAGGGCTGGGTGCGATCCTGATCCCGGAGACCCCGCCCGTGCCGTACGCCTCCCGCCTGTACGACCCGGTGTGGGCGGCCGCTCAGGCGAACGGGATGCCGGTGTTCATCCACGTCGCCACGGGCGGGGTGAAGACCAAGGAAGACACGTCGGAGACGGCGATGACCGTCCGGAGCATGATGACGGCCGTCAGCATGGGCAAGGGCCAGTTGACCGACGACATGGTGTCGGGCCGGCTGCAGCAGTCCGCGGCCGGGTTCGCCAACCCGCAGCGCATCATCGCCGACCTGGTCGGCGGCGGTGTCTGCGAACGGTACCCGAACCTGCATTTCAACCTGATCGAGTTCAGCGCCGGCTGGCTGGTCTCCTACATGGGCTTCATGGACAAGTCCTTCCGGACCGGTATCGGCCAGGACCCCGACTGGTGGCTCGGCTTCTGGGACGACAACCGCTCGCCGAAGGAGCAGTCGGCCATGGGGCGGCTGTTCACCATCAACGACAAGTGGCCCTACCCCCTCAAGCCCAGCGAGTACATCCAGCGCCAGATCCACGTCCAGTTCGCGGACGACCCCACGGCCGTCAAGGCCCGCCACATCACCGGCGTGTCGACGATCATGTGGGGCAACGACTACCCCCACGCCGAGGGCACCTTCCGCAGCAGCGCCGACTGCATCGCGTACAACTTCGACGACACGGTGTCCGACGAGGACCGCGCCGCCATCCTGGGCGGCACGCTGGCCGACGTCGTGGGCTTCGACAAGAGCCAAGAAGCTGGCTCCGGTCTCCGAGGACGCCTGAGGCCCGACCGAGCCGCGGGCCGGGCCCGGAGCGAGATCGCTCCGGGCCCGGCATCCATCGCACAACGCATGGAACGGGAGTCACGTGAGAGCCAAGGCGGTCGAGGGATCCCCTGCGGCTGAGTCAGAGTCTGTGTCCGAGTCCGGTGGTGCACAGCCCGCTCCTCCTTCCGCCGAACCTGCCGGAACTGCCGATTCCGGCGGCGGATCCGATCTGCGGACCGCGGGTCTGAAGGCCTTGCGCGAGTAGTTGCCGGGCGTGTTCCCCGAGGGGGACGACATCGACCTCCGGGACGGTCGCCTCGGAGAGGAACTCGTCGAGATCGGCGTCACCAGTGTGTTCGGCGCGCTGTGGGCGCGCGACGGGCTCAGCCGCCGTGACCGCAGCCTGGTCACGCTGGGCATCCTCATCGCCCTCGGCGCGGAGAGCGAGCTGGCGACCCACGTCCGGATCGCGCTGACCAACGGCCTGACCGAGGACGAGCTCGCCGAGGTCATCTACCACGCCACGGGCTACGCCGGTTTCCCCCGGGCGGTGGCGGCCCGCACGGCCGCGCGCGAGACGTTGGGTCGGTAGTGCCGACCGGCGGCACGGCACGGGCCCGGACCACGTAGGGCCGGGAGACGACAGTGACGGCAAGGGAGACCACGGCAAGCGCGGTCACCGCAGTGCCGGGAGTGAGGTACTGGGCGACGCCGCCGGCGATCGCGGCACCGATGCCCTGCCAGGTCATCCGGCCGGCGGACTCGACGCCCTGGACCTGGCCGCGGACCGGATCGGGGGTCATCGCGAGAAGCTGCTCCTGCAGGGGCAGGGTGGCGGCGTATCCGGCACTGGCGACGAACACCGCGGCCGTCGCCACCAGCATGGGCGGACGGAGAGCGAACACCAGGTACGGGGCGGCGAGCAGCAACCGCAGGGCGAACGCGCAGCGGCGTCTCTGGTCGGCGGTGAGCAGTCGTCCGACGGTCAGGTCCCCGAGGAGCATGCCTGCCGATCCGGCGGCGAGGAGAGCGCCGGCGTGCCCCGGGGCGTAGGAGATGAACAGAGCCGCACAGCCGACGATCAGCCCGTTGGGCACCCACAGGTTCAGGAGCAGCGCCCGCCGGCCGGGGTGGGAGAAGAACGCGATGTTCGTCGTCCAGGTCTGACGCAGTCCGGGGCGACGGGTCGGACGGATCGAGTGCTCCCGAACGGTCGTCGCCACCACGACCGACCCGAGTCCGGTCAGGGCCGCGGCGACGAGGAAGACCTCGTGCGGGCCGAGGTGCCGCAGCAGCACGGCGCCGATGGCATAGCCGAGGATGGCCATGCCTCCCGAGGTGATGTTCATGAGCGAACGTGCCAGCGCATAGGTGGAGGTCGGTACGACCTCGGCGAGCAGTCCCATCCGCGTGCCCGTGCCAAGGGACTGGAAGAATCCCAGGACCAGGAGCAGACCGAACCGGGCGGCCAACGGCAGCCCCGGAATCGCCTGGGCGGCGACGCCCACCAGTGAGATCCCCTGGAGCGCGACGAGGGTCCGGCGAGGACGGCGTCCGTCCGCGACCGACATCAGCGTCAAGGCACCGAGCACCGTCGCGAAGGTGGCGCCGTACATGCTCACGGCCGTCAGGAACGGCGAACCGGTCTGGTGGTCGACCAGTGTGCCGAGCGCGAAACCCGACAAGGTGGTCGCGGCGACCGTCAGTGTGAAGCTGATGTACAGGCCTGCGAACTCGCTGGTGCGGAGCAGGACGCGGTAGCTGGAAGGGGGCGGCGCGGCGGGCGCTGATGTGTCGGAAGGCATGAAAAAAGCCTCCGCACGCACCGGTTGGGGGCGCCGAAGGCCAACGCACTCATTCTAACAGTCGAGACGGGTCCGAGTCGGACCGTGAGCGGAACGTGCGGCGGTAGGTGTCCGGGGGCACGCCCACGGTGCGGTTGAAGTGACGGCGCAGCGTGGTGGAGGTGCCCATGCCGGTGGCCGTCGCGATGGCGTCGACACCGTCGTCGGTGGTCTCCAGCAACTCCTGGGCGCGGCGGATCCGTTGGGTCAACAGCCACTGCAACGGGGTGGTGCCGGTGGCCGCCCTGAAGTGGCGGCCCAGGTTGCGTGAGCTCATCCGTGCCTGGCGTGCCAGGTCCTCCACGGTCAGCGGCTGGTCGAGGCGCTCCATCACCCAGGGGAACAGGGCGGCGAGCGGGCGGTCGTCCCGGGCGGGCACCGGGGTGGTGACGAACTGGGCCTGGCCGCCTGCCCGGTGCGGCGCCACGACCAGGCGGCGGGCGACGGCGTTGGCGGTCGCCGAACCGTGGTCGAGGCGGACGAGGTGCAGGCACAGGTCCAGCGCGGCGGCCTTGCCGGCGGAGGTGAGCACGCTGCCGTTGTCGGCGTAGAGCACGTCCGGGTCGACCTCCACCTCGGGGTAGCGGGCGGCCAGGGCATCGGTGTGCGCCCAGTGCGTGGTCGCGCGCCTCCCGTCCAGCAGGCCCGCGGCGGCCAGCACGAACGCGCCGGTGCACAGAGAGGCCACGCGCGCGCCCGCCGCGTGGGCCGCGCGCACCGCGTCGACCAGGTCGGCGGGCGGGTCCTCGTCGACGTCCGCCCAGCCGGGGACGATCACGGTGTCGGCGCGCCGGAGCCGGTCGAGCCCGGCGTCGGGCTCCAGCAGGAACCGGCCGACCCGCACGGCGTCCGCCCCGCAGAGGGCGACGTCGTACCAGGGGGCGGTCACGCCGGCCGGGGCGGCGCCGAACACCTCGTACGCCACGGACAGTTCGAAGTACAGCATTCCGTCGGTGACGGCCAGTGCGACTGTACCCATGTCCGGAATTGTATGGGGCGTGGCGTTCCAGACACTCACAGCGGACCGAACTCCCTCTGCCAGGATGTGCGCGGTAGATCATTTCGAGCAGGGGGATACGTCATGGGATCAGGGCACAGAGTCGCGGTGTTCGGCGCGTACGGGCACACCGGGCGGTTCGTGGTGGCGCAGCTGCGGGATCGCGGGTTCGTCCCGGTTCTCTCCGGCCGCGACGCCGACAAGCTGCGGGCGCTGGCGGCGTCCGAGCCCGGCCTGGACGCCCGGCCGGCGTCGGTCGACGACCCGGCCTCGCTCGACCGCGCACTGGCCGGTACGTCGGCCGTGATCAACTGTGCCGGGCCCTTCGGCACGACCGCCGCCCCCGTGATCGAGGCGGCACTGCGCGCCCGGATCCCGTACGTGGATGTGGCGGCCGAGATCGAGGCCAACGCCGACACGTTCGCGCACTTCGCGGACCGTGCCCGCGCCGCGGGAGCGGTGATCGTCCCCGCGATGGCCTTCTACGGCGGCCTCGGCGACCTGTTGGCGACCGCGGCGATGGGCGACTGGACGACGGCCGACGAGGCGCACATCGCGTACGGGCTGAACAGTTGGCACCCCACCGCCGGAACGCGCGCCGCGAGCAAGGCCGTCCAGGAGCGGCGCAAGGGCCGACGGGTCCGCTACACGAACGGGCGGCTGGAGTACCACACCGACGACCTGCCCACCCTGGAGTGGCCCTTCCCCGAGCCGATGGGCACCCGGGCCGTCCTCGGGGAGTTCACGATGGCCGATGTCGTCACCATCCCCAGCCACCTGTCCATCCCTGAGGTGTGCACCTACATGACGGTCGAGGCGGCCAAGGACGTGTCGGCCCCCGACACGCCGACGCCGGCCGCGGTCGACGAGCGCGGGCGGTCCGCGCAGACCTTCCTCGTCGACGTCGTCGTGCGCTCCGGCGGCACCGAACGGCGCGCTGTGGCCGGCGGCCAGGACATTTACGCGGTCACCGCGCCGCTCGCGGTGGAAGCGGTGCACCGCATCCTCGCCGGGCAGACCAAGGCGGTCGGTGTGGCGTCCGCCGGCGAGATCTTCGACGCGCCCGACCTCCTCCGCGCACTGTCCGCGCACATTTCCCTCGAACTGCGTCAGTAGCGGGCAGCCCGCCGGCGCCGCACGTGCGGCGTCAGCGGGCTGCGGCCGGGCTGTGGGGCGTCTTCGAGGGGGTCGGCCGTGCGCGCACCCATCCGAGCAGCACCACCGAGCACACCGCCGCGAACGCGCACCAGGTCGAGACGAATTCCAGCCGCCACAGGGCCCAGCAGGCCACTGCGCCGACGGCGACCAGAATCCCCAGCACCAGCAACCGCCGGTCACCGGACAGCAGCAGCGCGCCCACGGTGGCCAGGAGGTGGCCCGCGACCAGGAGCTCCGGATGGGAGAGGTCGACCGCATAGCCGACGGTGCGGCCGCGGATCTCGGCCGTCACCGGGCCGGTGGCAAGGCCGTGGGCAAGCATCGCGGCAGTCGCGGTCCCCACTGCGAGCAGGAGGATCAGCCGTGGCCGGGCGTGCGGCGGGGCGGCACACAGGACGCCCGCAGGCACCCACACCGCGAGCAGTGGCAGCGCGATGACGGCCCAGAGGACGGTAGCCGGTCCGCTGCCCCGTCCGAGGCCCAGACCACCGACTCGACGATCTGGTGAGCCCCGAGCAGCAGCGGCAGTGCGGCCAGTGGCAGGTCTCCGATGCTGCGCACCCGCGCCACGCAGGCCGCCCCGACGCCCGCGACACCGACGCCCGCCACGAGGTCGGCCGTCGCACTCCAACACATCACGCCACCAAAGGTCGACCGTCGTGCGTATCTGTCCTGCTGTGCGGGTCACGCTACGTCGCGCTCTCACCCGGCAGGGCGGGTGACACGAGGGCCGCGTCTCCATCCCCTCGGGCTCACTGCTGGTGGCGCAGGCCCTCGGCGTCCCGCGGTGGCCGGCCGCGGGGAGAGTCGCCCGCGGTGAGGTGTTCCAGGACCTCCACCAGGTCCTGGCAGGCCTTTTCCACCGAGCGTCTGGTGTTGCGCTGCTCGGTGATGACGGCTGACAGAAGCAGCGCTGTGAGGGCCATGGAGCCGTTGAACGCCTGGAGCTTGAACATCACTTCCACATGAGACAGCCGTTCGAAGGGGCCGCTCTGGTCCGTCGCGGCGATGGTGGCGGCTGTGGAGGCGAGGAGGGCACACAGAATGCTGCCCGCCAACTGGAAGCGCAGGGCGGCCAGGATCAGCAGCGGATAGACGAGGAACAGCAGGCTGAGGCCGCTGTACGTGGCCAGCGGTACGAGACCGCAGGCGATGAGGGCCAGCCCCGAGGCCTCCTTCCATCGGGACACCCGCGGTGGCAGGCGTGCCGTGTGGAGCAGCAGCAGGATGGGGGTGACGATCAGGACGCCCATCGCGTCGCCCACCCACCAGGCCAGCCACACGGGCCAGAAACTGGACGCATCGAGTTTGTCCAGGAGGACGAGAAGCCCCGCGCCGGCGGTCGCGCTGATCAGCATGCTGGCAAGGGCTCCCAGGAACACCAGCGCGACGCCGTCCCGCAGTCGGCTGAGGTCCGTCCGGAACCCGACCCGGCGCAGCATGAGGTACGCGCAGACCGGTGCCGCGGTGTTGCCCGCCAGCGTTCCGAGTACAGCGGGCTGCAGTGTGGTGATGGACATGATCACGAACAGCACGCCCAAAGTGATGCCGAGCAGGGACCGCAGCCCGAAGATCAGCAGGCAGGCCACCGCGACGCCCGTGGGGGGCCAAATGGGTGTGACCACGGCACCCTGGACGACGAGCTGACGCACGAGGCCCAGCCGCCCCGCCGCGAAGTAGCAGGCGGCGACCGCCAGCGTCTGGACGGCGAAGAGGGCCGGCCGACGCAGATCCTGGATACCCACCACAGCAGCCATCAGATACCGACGCCGCCCGGTCGGCGAGCCGAGAGACGTGCCCCCGCCCACCTACCGCCGTACGTCGGGTGCGTCGTGGCCGACGACCAGTACGGCCGCGTCGTCCTCGTGTCCCACTCGCTCGGCGCCCTTGATCACGGCGGCGGCGAGCGAGCCCGCGTCCATGCCCGCCACGGCGGCGACGCCTGCGAGCCGCACCACCTGGTCGAGCCCTTCGTCGACGTTCAGCAGGGGCCCCTCCACCACGCCGTCCGTCAGCAGGACGAACACTCCGCCCGTGCTGAGCCGGTACCGGGTCACCGGGTAGTCCTGCCCCTCCTGGATGCCCAGCGGCGGTCCCCCTTCGTCCTCGGCGATACCGGACTTGCCGTCGGCGGTGGCCCAGACGCAGGGGATGTGTCCCGCCCGGGCGCTCTCCAGCACCCCGGTGGACGGGTCGAGCCGCATGAACGTGCAGGTCGCGAACAGGTCGGTGCCGAGGGACAGGAGCAGCTCGTTCGTCCGGGAGAGGAGTTCGCCCGGCTCGCTCGTGACGGAGGCGAGCGCGCGCAGTCCGACCCGGACCTGTCCCATGAAAGCGGCGGCCTCGATGTTGTGGCCCTGCACATCACCGATGGACAGCCCGATGCACCCGTCGAGCATCCTGAAGGCGTCGTACCAGTCGCCCCCTACGTTGAGACCGTGAAAGGCGGGCGAGTACTGGACAGCCAGGTGGAACCCGGGGGCGACAGGCAGGTCTCCGGGAAGCATCCCGCGCTGCAGGGCGACGGCCAGCTCGACCAGGGACCGCTGGAGCTCGGCTCGCTCACGCGCCTGAGCGGTCAGCGTCCCGAGCCGGGCGAGCAGTTCGTCACCGTCGTCGGTTGAGGGCTTGCGGGACATCGACCACTCCGGAAGGTTAGCGTCCCTATGAGTATAAAAACCTATTTGACCCATTAGGGTGGCTCGGAGCCACTCGGCCCACTGCGGGATCGGCGTACGCCGGAACGAGTACGCGCGGTTACTCCCGCCGCCGGACGTCCTCGCCGCCCGCACCCGGCACCGTGTTCCAGGTGAAACTCAGCCGCCCCGCACGCCGGGCCTCCCTCGTCGTCCATGTCGCCGCCTCCGCCGGCTGGCTCGGGCTCACGCTCGGGCTGCTCGCACTCGGGATCACCGCGACCACCACCGGCTCCGCGGTGACCGTGGAAGCCTCCGTCAGGGCCATGAAGCTCTTCGCCGACTGGCTGCTGCTCCCCCTCGCGTTCCTGACCCTCCTCAGCGGCCTGGTGCTCTCCCTGGGCACCCCGTGGGGACTGGCGAAGCACCGGTGGGTCTACACGAAGTTCTGGCTCACCCTGGCCACGACCACCGCCACGGTCTTCGCACTGCGCCCCGGGGTGAACTCCGCGGTCTCCGCCGTCGCCGCGGGCGGCCCGCTGCCCGATGCCGGCGACGTCCTGTTCGGGCCGGTCGTCTCGCTGTCCGCCTACCTCTTCATGACGGTGCTCTCGATCCTCAAGCCCTGGGGCCTGACACGTCGTGGCCGGAACCTGCGGACGTCAGCCCGCACGCCCGCCGGGTCCGTGCCCCGTGACGCGGGTCAGATGTCCGCCACGAGGAGCCGGTAGCCGACATCGATGGCGTCAAGGGCCAGCAGCTCGGCGTGGCGCTCGCGCCAGCGGTCCGTGGCCAGGTCGTCGGCGAGTGCTGCCAGGCCGGGCGCGAGGGCATCCTCTCCGGTCTGGGCGAGCATGGAGATTCCGGCCCGCACCTGTGGGTCGAGGTAGGCACGGGGGCGCCGCCAGTACGCCGCACCGAACCCGTCCGTGCAGTCGTGCGGGACGGGGACGGTTACCTGACGCGCCCCGCCGAGCAGGGCGGCCAACCGGCCGATCGGGACGGCACGGGTGTCGTCGAAGGCTGCGGCCCGCGGGAGATAGTCGCGTACGAGCCAGAACCGCTCGCGGAAGATCTCCTGGTCCCACGTCAGGACGACGACGCGGTGCCGGGCGACCCGGCGGAGTTCGGCGATTCCGGCCGCCAGGTCGGTCCAGTGGTGGATGGTCAGCAGCGCCATGACGGCGTCGGCGGCGTTGTCGCACAGCGGGAGGCGCTCGGCGACCGCGCGTACGGCCGGCGCGGAACGGGGCGGGCGCTGGGCGAGCATGACGCGACTGGGCTCGACCGCGAGGACCGTCCGCGGCGGCTCGTAGGAGCCGGTACCCGCTCCTACGTTGACCACGTCGGCGGCGTCCCCCAGCGCGGCGTGGATCTGCGCGGCGATCCTCGGATCCGGCTGCCGGTTCCGGCCGTACGAGGCGCCGAGCGAGTCGTAGATGGCCATGCCTGTCAGTATGCGGAGCCGGGCCCCGGCATCGGGGCGCTTCGTGTGAGGCTGTACCCCTTCCCTCCGCCCCCAATTGGTGCGCATGTCACAGGCGTTGACCAGGATCTGGCGCAACAGCACAATGGGGGCGCGCGTTTGAGAGCGCTCTCAGTGCCTCCATGTCATCGCTTCGCCCCACACCTTCGAGGAGACCAATGACCGGCAGCCCAGGCCCGGGACTCAGCCGCCGTGCGCTCATCGGGACCGGGCTCGGTGTCGGCGCCGCGGTCTTCACCGCGGCCGGCTCCGGCGCGGCCCGGGCCGCGGAAGGCTCGTCCGCCGGCGGCGGCTCCGCGCAGCGCCGGGCGTACGCCTTCCTCGCCGCCGCCATGGACGCCTATCCGGACCACGGCACCGTCCGGCTGGCCCAGAGCTACACCGACCAGGCCGGTCTGTTCAGCACGGCGTTCACCTACGACAACGCCCTCGTGATCCTGGCCGAGCTCGCCTCCCGCACCGCGGACGGCCGCTCCAGAGCCGTGGCCCTCGGCGACGCGCTTCTCTACGCCCAGGCCCATGACCCCGTATACGACGACGGCAGGCTCCGCCAGGCCTACAACGTCGGGCCGTACACCTTCTACGACGGTTCGCCGCAGCCGGACGGCTTCGTGCGAGCGGACGGTACGGCCAACGTCGGAACGCAGTTCGGCTTCACCGGCACGGCCGTGGGCGACATGGCCTGGGCCGCCGTCGCCCTGGGCGCACTCGCCCGCCGGACCGGACAGCGCCGCTTCCTCACGGGTGCCGTGCGGATCGGTGAGTGGATCGAGCGGGTCGGCCGCACCGGGGAACCCCTCGGCGGCTACAAGTTCGGGGTCAACGGGGCCGACGAGAAGCTGCCCTTCACCTCGACCGAGCACAACACCGACCTGATCGGCCTCTTCGGACAGCTCGCCCGGCTCACCGGGGATTCGGTGTGGCTGCAGCGGCGGGCGCGTGCCGAAGCCTTCGTCATGAAGATGTGGGAGCCGTCCGGGGGCTTCTTCTACACCGGCAGCAACGACGGTGTGACGATCAACAAGTCGCCGATCCCCGAGGACACCCAGACCTGGACCCAACTCGCCCTGTCCTCCCCCGCCCATTCCGTGTCGCTGGACTGGGCCGCGACCGAACTGGCCGTCCTGGACACGGCCGACCGGCCCAACAGCTCCGTACCCGCGGGTCAGTCCTACGAAGGCGTCACCTTCAGCTCAGCCGCTCTCCTGGCGAACGAGGACGCCCCGATCGCCGAGGGCCAGCCCAAGCCGAACCGCAACGGCGTGTGGTTCGAGGGAACGGCCCACCTCGCACTCGCCCTGCGGAACCGGCACGCCCGCGCAGACGAGACACGCGCCCGGCGGCTGATCGCCTCCATCGAGCGGGCCCAGGACCTCTTGGGCGGCGACCAGACCATCGGGAGCAAGGCGGTCGCCGAGAGGTCCGGAGTCGTCTCGGCGAGCAGCCCGCTCGACACCGGCTTCGGGTTCGGCTACTACCCCTACCGGCATGCGGGGGCCACGGCCTGGTACCTGCTGGCAGCGACACGCACCAACCCACTGCGCGCCTGAACGAAGCAGTGGCGCAGGCAGCACGACTGCCGAAATGTCCCGTTGCGCATAGCACGTCCCGGCTTCCTACCGGACTCTTACTCGTCCCCCAACTCCCCTCCTGAGCTGCCCATTTGACCGGCCACCGGGACCTGGGTGCCGCGAGATCCCTTCAAGGGACCATCGTCATGGCTACTTAGGTTTGCCTACACTCAGCCCGCCCTGGAACGTGATCGTGCCGGGGCGTGCCTGAGAGGAGTTCCCCGGTGTGGGACAACGCGCTCCCGAGCTTCCTGATCGGCCTGCGGGAGGGCCTGGAAGCCGGCCTGGTCGTCTCTGTTCTGGTGGCCACCCTCGTCCGCTCCGGCCACCGCTCCCGGCTGCCGCACGTGTGGACCGGGGTGCTCGCCGCGGTGGGGCTGTCGATGGGGTTCGGCGCGGTGCTGACGTTCACGTCGGCCGGCCTGTCCGGGCAGGCGCAGGAGGCGTTCGGCGGTGCGCTCAGCGTGGTCGCGGTCGCCTTCGTCACCGCCATGGTGTTCTGGATGCGCCGGTCGGCGCGGAGTTTCTCCGGTGAGATCAAGGAGAAGGTCACCGCGGCGCTGGGCATGGGCTCGGGCGTGCTGGTCGTCACCTCGTTCCTCGCCGTCGGCCGCGAGGGGCTGGAGACCGCCCTGTTCCTGTGGACCACGGGACAGACGGCCGGCGAGTCCGCCGGCCCGCTCGTCGGTGCGGGAGCGGGCCTGCTGCTGGCCGCCGTCGTCTGCTGGGGCCTGTACCGGCGGGTGCTGCACCTCAACCTGACCCGGTTCTTCACCTACACCGGTGCCGCACTGATCGTGATCGCGTCCGGGGTGCTCGGCTACGGGTTGCGCGATCTACAGGAAGGCGGAGTGCTGCCGGGGGCGACGGCGTACGCCTTCGACCTGTCGGCCGGCATCGATTCCGGCTCCTGGTACGCCACCTTGCTCAGCGGCACACTCAACCTGACGCCGCAGATGACGTGGCTTCAGGTGACGGCCTACGGCGCGTATCTCGCCGTGGTGATGACGCTGTTCGTCCGCGGAGTGCGCGGCACGGACGCGCCCGTCGCCACCTTGCCCGTAACGGCGGCGCCTGCCTCCGCGTCCGTGACCGAACCGGCCGCCCCACGTCCCGCCGCCGCCTCCGGGCGACGCCTGCCCCGGTGGGTCCTGCCGGTGGCCGCGCTCGCCGCTCCCTCGCTGATCGCGGGCGTCCTGGTGGCGGTCGGCGACTCCAAGCCCGCCTCCGCCGCCACCGTCACCGTCTCCACCGCGCACTGCGGCAAGGGATTCACCACGCCCAAGCCCGGACGCCAGTCCTTCCAGGTGCGCAACAGCGGCAGCCGTACCGTCGAGGCGTATCTGATCGACCCGGCCACGACGGCCGTCTACGGCGAGGCCGAGGGCATCGCGCCCGGCACGACCCGCACCCTGATCGCCACGATCGGCGGCGGGAGTTACGCCTGGCGCTGCGTACCGACCAGCGGGCAGGCCGTCACCTCCGCGGCCGTCCGGGTCACGGGCGGCGGCACGGTGAGAGCCGTACTGCCCGTCTCCGAGAGCGATCTCGCCGCGCCGCTCGCCTCCTACCGTGCCTACGTACAAAAGGGTCTGGCCCTCCTGCTGACCAGAACCCGGACCCTGCAAGACGACATCGAGGCCGGCCGGCTCGACCGAGCGCGCAAGGACTGGCTGCCCGCACACGAGCAGTACGCCTCGCTCGGCGCCGCCTACGGCACGTTCGGGGACTTCGACGCGGAGATCAACGGGACGACGGCCGGACTGCCCGACGGGGTGAGGGACTCCGGCTTCACCGGTTTCCACCGGGTCGAGTACGGCCTGTGGCACGGCGAGCCGGCCGGCTCGCTCGCCCGGGCCGCCCGGCAGCTCACCGCCGACGTCGCCGCCCTGCGGAAGGACTTCCCCCATCAGGACTTCGACCCGGGCGACCTGCCGCTGCGCACCCACGAGATTCTGGAGGGCACTCTCCAGCAGGAGCTGACCGGTGCCACCGAATACGGCAGCGGCACGGGTCTGGCGACCGCCGAGGCCAACATCGAGGGCACCCGGGAACTGCTCGGCCTCCTGCGCCCGCTGATCGACAAGCGCGACCCCAAGGTCTCGCCCGCGGTGGGCAGTTGGCTGCGCCGCACCGAGCGGCTGGTGCTCTCCGCCCGCCGCGGTGACGGGAGGTGGACGCCGGTCGGCGAACTCCCCGCCGCCACCCGCCAGAAGCTCGACGGCGCCATGGGCCAACTGCTGGAGGAACTCGCCCCGATTCCCGACCTGTTGGAGATCCGCAAGTCAGCCTGAACACCCTTGCGCCTCACCACAGCCGCACCGCCGCACGCCGCACGACCAGGAAAGGACCATCCCGATGACGCCCCAGCAGCCGGGCCCCGAAGAAGGTCACGAGGGTGTCCGCCCCGCGGGCCGTCGTACGTTCGTCAGGACCGCACTCGGTATCGGCGCGGCCGGAGCGGCGCTGGCCGGAGCCGGGTTCGCCGGTGCGGAGCTCACCGGCGGGCGGGCCGACGCGGCGGAAGGCGTCACCACGGACGACGGGAAGGTGCCGTTCCACGGCGTCCACCAGGCCGGGATCACCACCCCTCAGCAGACCGCCGCCGCCTTCGTCTCCTTCGACGTCGTCGCCGACAACCGCGCCGAACTCACCGAACTGCTGCGTACCCTCACCGCCCGGGCCCGGTTCCTGACCGCCGGCGGCACCCCCGAGGACCTGGGCGTGGGCGCGCCGCCGTCCGACAGCGGCATCCTCGGCCCGGACCTCCCGGCCGACGGTCTGACCGTCACCGTGGGCCTGGGTTCCTCGCTCTTCGACGACCGCTACGGTCTCGCCGCCGCCAAGCCACGGCGCCTCAAGCCGATGCGCACCTTCCCCAACGACGACCTCGCCGCGGGCCAGTGCCACGGCGACCTGTCCCTCCAGATCTGCGCGGGCCACTCGGACACCGTGCTGCACGCGTTGCGTGACCTCGCCCGGCACACCCGCGGCGCCATGCAGGTCAAGTGGCGTATCGACGGCTTCCAGAACCCTTCACGTCCGTCCGGCACCCAGCGCAACCTGCTCGGCTTCAAGGACGGCATCGTCAACCCCGACACCGCCTCCGCCCGCGAGATGAACAAGCTGGTCTGGGTCACCGAGGCCGACGGTGAGCCGTCCTGGACGGTCGGCGGCAGCTACCAGGTGATCCGGATCATCCGTATGCGTGTCGAGTTCTGGGACCGGGTCTCGCTCACCGAGCAGGAGCAGATGATCGGCAGGCGGCGGGACACCGGCGCCCCGCTCGACGGCGCCCGGGAGACCGACGCGCCCCACTACGCCAAGGACCCGCACGGCCGGGCGATCCCGCTCGACGCCCACATCCGCCTCGCCAACCCGCGCACCGCGAAGTCGGACTCCTCACGCATCCTGCGCCGCGGCTACAACTACGACCGCGGCATCGACCAGGTCGGCGACCTCGACATGGGGCTGGTGTTCTGCTGCTACCAGCAGGACGTGGCCCGCCAGTTCGAGGCCACCCAGGAACGGCTCGTCGACGAACCCCTGGTCGACTACATCACCCCCACCGGCGGCGGGTACTTCTTCGCCCTCCCCGGCGTACGCGACCGATCCGACTGGCTCGGACGCGCCCTGCTGCACGGGTGAAACACCGGGACCGGCCGAGGCGCGCCCGGGCCGGTCCGCGGTTCGTCGCAACAACGGTCGGTTTCGGCGCCGATCAGTACGAAGGCCATGGTCACCGGTCGGTCGGGGACAACCTCACGGGCCATCGCGGTGTCCGGCGGCATGACTTTCATGGCTCACCCGCCCTTGACACGGCACTGGTAGGGCTGTTCCGGCCGCAGGCTGCACCCGGCGGCCACGACCTTCCACCCGGCGGCGAAACGGGAGAGGAACAGCGTGTCCTTGGCGAGCACCGCCCGGGCCTGGTTGCCGTAGACGTCCACGACGCGCAGGGCACCACCCGAGGCCAGTGATTCCTCACTCAGCGCCTTCGCGCACGGGTTGCCGGCCGACTGCTCCAACTCCTCCACGGTTCCGGGCGCGAGGGCCGTGCACATGCGGCCGTACGCGCCGTCGGCGACCGCCTTCTCGAACGCGACCGCGGCGTCCCGCACCTCGTCGCGCCGCTCCGACACCGTGCCGCAGGCGCTCACCGCGCCGGCAAGGACGACGGTGACGGCCACCCGGCACGCTCGTCCGGTCATCCACGCACCTCCGCACGGGCACGCCAACCCGGCCTGCCACCGGCAGTAGACAGCAAAGAACAGCCCCGAACGGCTTCCACGCCCACCGTTACCCCACCCGGCCGACCTGGCCGTCTCCGTGGCGAAGAAGGTGGGTTTACTTCCCGAAGAATTGGTGAGGCGCGCGGAATGCTGTCTTCCCCCACAACAGCCTTAACTCCAGTAACACGCGTCGGGAGCGACCTCGAGCCGACGAAGCAGCGCGACTCGTTCTTCGACAACGCCAAGTACCTGGCGATCGTGCTGGTGGCGATGGGGCACGCCTGGGAGCCGCTGCGCTCCGAGAGCCGCACCGTCACCGCGCTCTACACGCTCGTCTACGCCTTCCACATGCCGGCGTTCATCGTCATCTCCGGGTACTTCTCGCGTGGCTTCGACGCGAGCCCGGAGAAGATCAAGCGCCTGATCACCGGTGTGGTCGTCCCCTACGTCGTCTTCGAGACGGCGTACACGTTCTTCACGCGGTGGACCGACAACGTTCCGGACCGGCCGGTCAGCCTGCTGGACCCGCTCTATCTGACGTGGTTCCTGGCGGCGCTGTTCATCTGGCGGCTGACCACGCCCCTTTGGAAGAGTGTGCGCCATCCGCTGCCGCTCGCGCTCGGCATCGCGGCGCTGGCGACGCTGTCGCCGTCCATCGGCAGCGACCTCGACCTGCAGCGCGCTCTGCAGTTCCTGCCGTACTTCGTGCTCGGTCTGTGCCTGAAGCCGGAACACTTCCGGCTGGTACGGCGACGTGAGGCGCGCGTCCTGGCCGTGCCGGTCTTCGCGTGCGCTCTCGCCGTGGCGTACTGGGCCGTCCCGCGGATGGACTACGCCTGGTTCTTCCACCGTGCCAGTGCCCAGGAACTCGGTGTGCCCGCGTGGTACGGGCCCCTCATGACGCTGGCCCTCTTCGGCTGCTCCCTGACTCTGGTCGCCTGCTTCCTCGCCTGGGTGCCCGGGCGCCGGACGTGGTTCACCGCGCTGGGCGCGGGCACGCTGTACGGCTATCTGCTGCACGGCTTCGTGGTCCAGGCCGCCAATCACTGGCACTGGTCCCGCCTCGACTGGACCCACCGGCCGCTCGGCGAGATCGCCGTCACCCTCGTTGCCGGCGCGGTCGTCACCGCGCTGTGCACCCCGCCCGTCCGCCGGGTCTTCCGATGCGTGATGGAGCCGACGATGGCGTGGGCGTTCCGGCGGGATCCGAACGCCGGGGTCGCCCGGGCCCGCGCCGGGACGTGGTGATCACACCACGCCCTTCTTCACCTCCACGGAGAGGTCGTTGTCGACCGTGTAGTACGGGCGCAGGACGGCGCCGTCGACCGTAGCCGAAGGGTAGACGAACACATCCTTGCGGTCCGCCACGTCGTCCAGGAGTCGGGCGATCCGGATGGCAGGTGCTTGTGCGGCGGGCTCGACGAAGGCGTTCCAGACGCCGCTTTCGGTGCCCGTCGCTGTGGCCAGTTCGCCGTGGTCGACCGTGAAGGAGAAGCCTCGGCCGTCCTGTGCGACCTCCGGCTCCAGGGCGAGGACGCTGCCACTGCTGCCCCGTCGGCGCAGGCGCACGACGGCGCCCTCCTGGAACGTGGCGCCGTGCAGACGTGCGTCGACGGTCATCGACCGGTCGGTGAGATCGACGGCACCGACCTCCGCGTGGGCGGGGCGCAGCCAGGCCCGTACGGCGAGATAGCCGTCCTGGGTGGCGTACGGAATCCGGACGGCCAGCGGAGTCTGCCGGTCATGCGGGTGTCCGTCGACGAGGGTCCGCAGGTCGCGTGGGCCCGGACGCAGACGCTGCCGCCCGGAACCCGGTTCCGGGATGAGGTACACGTCCCACCGGCCCTCCGTGAGGACGGGCTGCGGCCCGAGGACGACGCGTTGGCGACCGTCGTCGACGGGCTCCAGGTCGAGGACGTGGAGGTCCTTCTCGGGCTGTCCCTTGTTCGGGCGCAGCCGCAGCAGCAGCTGCTGTCCCGGGGGCGAGCCCGGCGGGAGGTCGAAGGTGATCCGGCCGTCCGCATCGACCACGCAGGCAACGCGTGGCGGCTCCCTGTGCTGTTCCATGCTCACCGCTGTCCCTTCCGTACGATGCGCAGCGCGCCGCTGGCCGCGCCGAACGCGGCGTCGCGGGCAGCGAAGCCCTGGCTGACCAGGACACGACCGGCGCGGGCGCGTTCCTGTGCGGCCGGTCGCCCTGCCTGTCGTGCCGTGACCGCCTCGGCGAGCAGCCGTTCGGCCTGCTCGACCACGGGGCCGGGCGCGAATCGCCGCGCGTTCTCCAGGGCCGCGCGGCCCATCCGGCGGCGCCGGTCGTCGTCACGGACGAGGTCCAGCAGGGCGGCGCCCAGCGCGTCGCGGTCCCCGACGGGCACGAGCCGTCCGTCGACCCCGTCCTCGATGATTTCACCGGGTCCATAGGGGCAGTCGGTGCTCACCACCGGCAGGCCGCAGCGCATCGCCTCGACGATCGTCATGCCGAACGGTTCGAAGTTGGAGGCGGCCGCACCGATCGAGCCCTTCACCCACTCCGCCTCCATGGGTGCCGCGGCACCCATCAGGAAGACGTTGTTCCACAGGCGCAGGTCCACGATGAGCTGCCGCAGCCGATCGTGCTCCTCACCCTTGCCGTAGATGCGCAGCTGCCAGTCCGGACGTTCGGCGGCGACCACGGCGAAGGCCTGTATGAGCAGGTCGTACCGTTTCACCGGGACCAGCCGGCCGGCCGCTACGACCATCTTCGCGGTGCCGTCGGCGGCCGGGAGCGCGGGATCCGGCACGCTGTTCGGGAGGGCCTCCACCCGCACGCCGGGCAGCCTCATCTTGCGCCGGTAGGCGGCGGCGTCCGCCTCGGTCACCGTGGTGAGGACGTCGAGCCGGCGGTAGGCCCGGCGCAGCGCGTTGCGCAGCCTGGGCGGATGGTTGTCCAGGGTGAGGTGCTCCTGCCCGATGCGTCCGACATGGCGCGGAGTCTGGAGCGCGAGATGGACGTTGAGCCCAGGCCTGGTCCCGATCACCACGTCCGCGTCGATCGTGGCGAGGCATTCACCGATCCGCTGGTCGGTCAACTCGCTGTACTGGCGGTATCGGTATTCGGCCCGAGGGAACACCCTCGCCGGTCTCAGATGTAACGGATGCTCCTTCTCCTGTCTGAGGTCCACCAGAGGCCGCAGCGACACCTTCGGGTCCAGGGTGAAGTTCGGGTGCTCCCGGTGCCGCAGCACGGAGACGATCTCCACCTCGTGCCGCTCGGCCAGTGCGTGGGCCAGGTTGAAGGTGGTGGCGATCGTGCCTCCGATCCCGTAGGCGTTGTGAATCAGGAAAGAGATCTTCATGGCGGACTAGACCATGCCAACTGCCCTTAGGGTTGCCGCTCGTTACCACTTCGTAGTGAACATTTGTGCTGCTTGAACTGGCCGAACGGTATGAGGAAGGTGAAAAGGAGTTGCTGCGCCTACGAGGGCGTGGATAACGTCGCCGCGCGAGAAGCGTGTGATCACAGTGCGGCAAGGGAGGTTGATGAATATGGCTGCCGTCGGCCGTGTTCAGCATGCCCTTGTCCGGTCCGCGCCCCTGTCGAGGAGCGCGGTCCGGGTCGTGTCGACGACCAGGAGTGTCACGTGTCTTCCTTCCTCACACCCACCCACGCGGATCTGCTGACCGACCGCCTCGTCCTGCGGTCGTGGGCCACCGCCGAGATCGATGCCGTGCTGCGCGAGGTCCGGCTCGGCCATTGGGCCGAGGACTTTCCCGCCGAAGGCGATCAGGTCATCGCCGGCCTGTTCGCCGAGCATCCCGAGTGGCTCGGCGAGTACGGCCACCGTCAGGTTCTCGAACGCGGCAGTGGTCTGGTGGTGGGCTCGGTCGGTCTGTTCTGGCCGCCTGCCGACGGCCGACTCGAGATCGGCTACGGAATCGTGGCCAGTCGCAGGGGCCTGGGTTACGCCCCTGAGGCCACCCGGCGTCTGACCGCGTTCGCCCTCGCCGCGCCTGACGTGCACACCGTGTACGCCGACGTCGCGTCGTCCAATCCGCCGTCGGTCCGGGTGCTGGAGAAGGCCGGCTTCCGTCGGGCGGGTTCCGAAGCGGAGTTGCTCCGGTTCCGGGCCACCAAGACGGACCTGGCCCAGCGGTAGTCCACGGGCCGGGAAGCGGCGGCCCCTTGGGTCGGGGCCGCCGCCTCCGGGATCAGGCCAGCGGGGCCGGGTAGGTCGGGTACTCCACCCCGGAGACGTGCTGGACGACGCGGATGACCTGGCAGGAGTAGCCGAACTCGTTGTCGTACCAGAGGTAGAGGATCGCGTTGTCGCCGTCGACCTTGGTGGCGCCCGCGTCGACGATCGAAGCGTGGCGGGAGCCGATGAAGTCGCTGGAGACCGCGTCGGGGGCCGTGGTGAAGTCGATCTGGCGCTTGAGCGGCGAGGTCAGCGAGACGTCGCGGAGGTGGTCGAGGACCTCCTCGCGGTTGGTCTCACGGCCGAGCCGCAGGCTGAGGATCGCGATCGAGACGTCCGGCACCGGGACACGGATCGAGCTGCCGGTGATCGGCGCCTTGAGGTCCGGCAGCGCCTTGGCGACGGCGGAGGCGGCACCAGTCTCGGTGATGACCATGTTGAGCGGCGCGGAGCGGCCTCGACGGTCGGCCTTGTGGTAATTGTCCAGCAGGTTCTGGTCGTTGGTGAACGAGTGGACGGTCTCCACATGGCCGCGCAGGACGCCGTACTCGTCCGCCATCGCCTTCAACGGCGGGACGATCGCGTTGGTGGTGCAGGAGGCGCAGGAGATGATCTGCTCCTCCGGCTTGATGGTGTCGTGGTTGACGCCGTGCACGATGTTGGGGACGTCGCCCTTGCCCGGCGCGGTCAGGACGACCTTGTCGACGCCGGGGCGCAGGTGCTGCGACAGGCCCTCGCGGTCGCGCCACTTGCCGGTGTTGTCGATGAGGATGGCGTCCTTGATGCCGTACTCCGTGTAGTCGACCTCCGACGGGTCGCCCGCGTAGATCACCTTGATCTCGTTGCCGTTGGCGATGATCGTGCTGTTCGCCTCGTCGACGGTGATCGTGCCCTGGAACTGGCCGTGGATGGAGTCACGGCGCAGCAGCGAGGCGCGCTTGATGATGTCCTGCTCGCCGCCGCCGCGGACGACGACGGCACGCAGCCTGAGGCCGTTGCCGGAGCCGGACTTCTCGATGAGCAGGCGGGCGACGAGGCGGCCGATGCGGCCGAAGCCGTACAGGACGACGTCGCGTCCTTCCCGGCGCTCGATCTTGTTGGCGCCCGTGGCACCGGCGACAGCCTCGGCGGTGAAGGCCGCCACCGACAGGCCTCGGTCGTCGGTCCGGTACGTCGCGGCCAGCATGCCTATGTCGATCTGGGACGGGCCGAGGTCCAGGGTGGTGAGGGCCTGGAGGAACGGCAGGGTCTCGGTGACCGACAGTTCCTCCCCGGCGATCTGCCGGGCGAACCGGTGGGTCTTGAGGATGCTGACCACTGACTTGTTCACCAGGGAACGGCTGTGGAGCAGCACGGTGACGTCCTGCTCCCGGTGCAGCCTCCCGATGATCGGGATCATCGACTCCGCGATCTCCTCGCGGTTCTTCCAGTTGGTGAACGAGTCCTCGTTGACAGTCACAGTTTTCTCTTTCGAGCTAGGTGGCGCTCATATGCTAGTACCCCTCTGTTCTGATCAAGCGGGGGGATCCACCTGCGGCCGCGATGCTGTCCGGCTCAGCGTGCGCAGTGCCTCGCCGAGTGCCGCCACGCCTTCGGCTATGGCGCCTGGTGCGGTGGCCGCGTAGCCGAGGACGAGGCCGGGACGGCCGGGGAGTTGGCGGTGCCAGGACAGGGGCTGGCACTTCACGCCCCGGGCGAGCGCGGCGGCGGCCAGTTCGGTGTCGGGTACCTGCGGCTCGTACGTGACGGTCAGGTGGAGACCGGCCGCGGCTCCGTGCACGGTCGCGCCCGGGAGATGCCGGGCGATGGCGTCGATCATCGCGTCGCGGCGGCGTCGGTGACGGCCGCGCAGCAGGCGTAGGTGGCGTTCCAGGTCGCCGGAGTCCATGAGCCGGGCGAGTACCAGCTGGGGCAGGACGGCGTTGCCCAGGTCCGTGAAGCGCTTCGCTTCGGTCAGCGCGTCGCGGTAGCGGGGCGGGGGTACCAGCCAGCCGATCCGCAGGGCGGGTGCGAGGAGTTTGGAGACGCTGCCCGCGTAGCAGACGTGGTCGGCGAGCAGGGCGCGCAGTGCGGGTACCGGCGGCCGGTCGTAGCGGTGCTCCGCGTCGTAGTCGTCCTCCACGATCAGACCGCCGTCCTCGGCCCAGCGCAGGAGGTCGCGGCGGCGTTCGCCGCTCATGACCACGCCGGTGGGGAACTGGTGGGCGGGGGTGAGCAGCGCCGCGCGGGCGCCGGTGGCGCGCAGTGCGTCCACGCGGACGCCGTCGTCGTCGACCGGTACCGGTGGGGTGGCGAGGGCTCCGTTCGCCAGGTGCTGGCGGGTGCCGAGCGAGCCCGGGTCCTCCACCGCGATGCTGTCGATGCCTGCCGCCCGCAGCACGGGGTGCAGCAGGGTGAGCGCCTGTGCGGTGCCGGCGACGATCAGTACCTCGTCCGGTTCCACCCGGATGCCCCGGCTGCGGGCCAGCCAGCCGGCCACGGCCCGGCGCAGCTGAGGGGCGCCACGCGGGTCGCCGTAACCGAGCTGCTCGGCGGACAGGCCGGTGAGTACGGCCCGTTCCGCGCGCAGCCAGGCGGTGCGGGGGAACGCGGCGAGGTCGGGCTGACCGGGGGTGAAGTCGACGCGGGCGCGGACGGCGCGCAGGGCGTCGAAGACCTCGGCGCCGGGCTCGCCGACGAAGAGGGTGCCTGGTGCGGAGTCGTCGATGGAACCGGCGTGGCCGGTGGGGGACGTCGGCGGCGACAGGGCGGGCGCCGCGACCACCACCGTCCCGCCGCGCCGGCGTCCCTCGACGTGGCCGTCCTCGGTGAGCCGCCGGTATGCCTCGGTGACCACCCCGCGGGAGACCCGCAGCTCGCCGGCGAGCACCCGGGTGGGCGGCAGCCGGCTTCCCACCGCGAGCCGTCCGTCGGCTATCGCCTGGCGCAGCCGCCGAGCCAGCCAGTCGGCCTTGCCGGAACCCGATGCGTCACCGGCGTCGAGCTGGAGGAAGTCGGAGCCGTAGGGCGGTGGGTCGGGGTCTGGCTGCGGGGCTTTGCCGGACCCGTAGGGCGGTCGGTCGGGGTCTGACTGCGGGACTCTGCCGGAGCCGTAGAGCGGTCGGTCCGGGTCTGACTGCGGGACTTCACCGCACCCGTAGAGCGGCAGGCCGAGGCCTGGCTGCGGGACTTCACCGCACCCGTAGGCCGGTCGGTCCGGGTCTGACTGCGGGACTCTGCCAGACCCGTAGGCCGGTCGGTCCGGGTCTGA
>NZ_JBWLKM010000011.1:131928-213070 GCF_059026085.1 Streptomyces sp. a15
CCGCACCCGTAGGCCGGTCGGTCCGGGTCTGACTGCGGGACTCTGCCAGACCCGTAGGCCGGTCGGTCCGGGTCTGACTGCGGGACTCTGCCGCACCCGTAGGCCGGTCGGTCCGGGTCTGACTGCGGGACTCTGCCAGACCCGTAGGCCGGTCGGTCCGGGTCTGACTGCGGGACTCTGCCGCACCCGTAGGCCGGTCGGTCCGGGTCTGACTGCGGGACTCTGCCAGACCCGTAGAGCGGCAGGCCGGGATCTGACGGCGGGACTCTGCCGCACCCGCGGGACGCGGAGCCGCCGTCCGCCGACGGGGCCTCGTCGGAGCCGCGAGGCAAGGGGCCAGGGCCCGCCGACGGGGCCCCATCCGAGCCGTACGCCAGAATCCCGCCCTCCCCCAACCGGGCTGCGTCAGAACCCTGGACCGGAGCGCCGCCATCCGCCCCCGCGGGCTCGGCGGAGCCGGAGCACAGGAAACCGAGACCTGGCGACCCAGTCCCATCCGAGCCGTACGCCACCATCCCACCGTCCCCCGACCGAGCCGTCTCAGCGCCCCGGACCGGAGCCCCACCACCCACCGACGCAGGACTGGCGGAGCCGAAGGACGGGAAACCCAGACCCACCGACCGGGCCGGCTCAGAGCCGTGCGCCACCATCCCACCGCCCGCCGACCAGGCCGGCTCAGAGCCGTGCGCCGGGATCCCACCGCCCGCCGACCGGGCCGCATCAGAGCCCTGCGTCGGAGCGCCGCCGCCCGTCGGCGCGGGCCTGGCCGTGCTGCGTTCGTGCGATGTCCGGTCCCCCTCGTTCATCGGGCCCATGGTGTCACGCGTCCCCTGAGCGTCTCGCGCGGAATCTAGTCGCCGAAGACGAACTCCGGTGCGGAGCGGGTGAGGACGGCCGACGCCGTGGTGGTCGGCCAGTGCGCGGTCAGTTCCTCGGCGGCGGTCTTCAGGAGATCCGATACGGTCTGCGCGCCGCCCTCGTGCATCGCTTCTGTGACCACGAGGATCCGGCCGGTGTGCTCGCCGACCGCGGAGTGGCCGCTCTGGCGGTTGGTCCAGCGGCGGGCATGTGCCCGGCCGGCGGAGTCGACGAAGGTCACCTCGCCGGGTGCGGGGTGTTCGGTGTCGCCGCCGAAGGTCGTGTAGTGCTCGTCGCCGAGAGCGTGGCGCACCTCGAGCAGGGGACCGGAGATGCGGTCGACGTCGAGGGCCGCGACCGGTACGCCGTAGGCGACCGAGAGGGCGTTGCACAGGTCGACCACCGGGTGGATGCGGGGCAGTTCGCCCTCCTTGCGCAGTCGCCGCAGCAGTGATTCCGAGGCGCACCGGTACTGCGTCGGCTTGAGCCCCATCCGGGAGAAGGTCCGCCGCCAGGCCAGTACCTCGGGGAACGCGCTCTCGGAGGCGTCGGCCAGCCGGGCCGTGGCGCGGGAGGTGTACTCGGCGACGCGCGCGGTGACGTCGGCGGAGGTGTCGATGCCGGTGGCGTAGAGCGCCCCGGCGGAGAGTTCGGGGTAGTCGGCCCAGAGGGCGTCCGCGTGCCGGAAGCGCATGCTCACGCCACCGCCAGTCGTGCGCTCAGGCCGACGAAGCAGACCGCGAACACCCGGCGGATGCCGGTCATCACCTGGGGCCGGGCCAGCACGCGGTGGCGTACGGCGGCGGCGCACATGCCGTACGCGGCGAAGACGACGAATGTGAGGGCCATGAAGACCGCGCTGAGCCGGAGCATCGAGCCGAGGGAGCCGGACTCTCCGACGGGGACGAACTGCGGAAGGAACGCGACGAAGAACATCGTGAGCTTCGGATTGAGGAGATTGAGCAGCACCCCGGAGGCGATCACGCGGGACACCGGTCGCGGCTCGGATTCCGTCTCGACCGTCAACGCGTCCTTGTCGCGCAGTGTGGCCCACGCCATGTAGAGGAGGTATGCGACGCCGAGGTACTTCACCGTCTCGTAGGCGACGGCGCTGGTGTGCAGCAGTGCGGCGAGGCCGGTGATCGTCGCGATCAGGTGCGGCACGATGCCGAGGGTGCAGGCGAACGCGGCGACGATGCTCGCGCGGCGGCCGTGGGACAGCCCGGCGGCGAGGGTGTAGACCACGCCGGTGCCGGGGGTGACCACCACGACGAGGCTGGTCAGTAGGAACGCGATGCTCAAGGAGGGCCTCCGCAGGGTTCGTTGTCCTCTCACCCTGTCGTGGTCTTGGCCCGGCCGACAGAGCCAAAGTGTGCGGGGTTGAGTGGTCCATAACCGGTTCAGGCGAACGCCGCGTCCTGACGCCCAGCGGGTCGCCGGGGTCGGGATCGTGCCGTGAGCCTGCGTGCCGCCCCCCGCCGGGCCGCCGCCCATCGCACCGGCGTTGCGCCGTTCGAGTGGTGCGCCGCCTGTCACGGTCGTAGCGTCGAGGCAGGGACGGGTGCGGACGGCGGCCGGGAGCGGACATGCCAGGACTCGCGGTGACCAAGGCGGCGGCGCTGTGTGCCGCGGTGGCGTTCGTGGCGGCCATGGGCCCGGCCTCCGCCTCCCCTGCGGCGCCGTCGTCGGGGGTGCAGGCCGCGGCGCAGCCGGTCAGGGACACCGTGCTCGTCGACTGCTCCTCGAAGCCGCAGGTGCGTCCGGCCGACTTCATCCTGGCCTGCGGCGACGGCAACAGTCGCCTGGCCTCGCTCCGGTGGACGCACTGGGACGCCGATTCCGCGAAGGCGAGGGGCGTCAACTGGGTGAACGACTGCGATCCGTACTGCGCGGCGGGGACCTTCCACTCGTATCGCGTCGTCGTCCGGCTCGACCAGCCGCAGAGCTGGAACAAGGATCCGCAGCAGCAGCGCTACGGGCGGATGACGCTCACCTTCCCCGGTGACCGGCCGGAGCGGCCGGCGCGCACGGTGACCTACTCGCTGTGGAACTGAGCGGCGCCTTGTCCGGTCGTCACCCGGCCTCTTCCGGGCTGCGCCCGATGAGGTCGGCGAGCAGTTGCCCGCTGGTCACCGTCCGGTCGTCCTTGTGGGCGTGCCACCGCTCGAAGGTGTCCGCCGCGGCGTCGGCGAAGGAGCCCGTCAGACCGCTCCCCCGCCAGGCCTCGGCGATCTCCCGCATCTCCGGCTCCCAGCGCCAGGCCCTGGGGCCGGCGCTCGCCAGTTGTTCCGGCCGGGCCAGCGGGGTGTCCGGCAGCAGGTGCGCGGCGACGTCGAGGAGGTCGTCCAGGACGCCGTGGTCCTCTGCGAGGGCGCAGGCCTCGGCGGCGAGCGCGTACGAGATCTTGTTGTAGGCGGCGAAGGCCAGCTTGAGCGCCGAGGCCCGGCCGACCGGGCCGGCCAGGACGACCGGCGTCAGCAGAGTGGCGTCGAACAACGCCCGGACCCCTGATACGACCGTGTCGTCGCCCGACAGATAGAGCCGGGTGGTTCCCGCCTCACGGGGCGGCGGTCCGGTGAGGCCTCCGTCGACGAGTGTCGCGCCGGTGCCGTGCAGCGCCTCGGCGATCTGTGCCATGCGCAGGGGACTGACCGCGTTGGCATCGACGTAGACGCCCTCGAAGCCGACGGCCGCCGTCTGACGGGCGACGTCGAGGGCGGCGGCCGGCGGACACACGCTGAGGAGCAGGGTGCACTCGGCGGTCAGCTCCGCCATGCTCCCGGCGGGCAGCAGCCCCAACTCCGCGGCCCGCCGCCGGGTCTCGGCCGAGCGTCCCTGCGGCAGCCACCAGACCCTGCTGCCCGCGGCCCTCACCTGTGCCGCCACCTGTGCACCCATGGCTCCGGGGTGCACGATCCCCACATCGGTATGAACCATGCCAGGACCCTATCGCCGTCGGCAGGCCGCCTCGACGCCGCCCGCTTCACATTTCCCACACGTTCCCATCACGTCACGTTCATCGACGGGATAAACTCCGGGCGCTCCATTCGCACCACAGGGGGGATTCCTCATGCGTATACGCCATGTCCTGGCGATGGCCGCTGCCGTCGGGTCGATAGCCGCCGTGTCGGCCGGGCCCGCGCAGGCCGCCGAATACACCTCGGCCTTGAAGCTCAAGGGCGTTCAGTACGACGCGCCCGGCGCGGACTCCAACAGCTGCTCCACCGGCAACACCAAGAGCGAGTACCTGACGATCAAGAACTACTCGGCCTCGAAGACCGTCAACCTCAAGGGTTACGTCGTCAAGGACGCCACCGGCAACCGCTTCGCCTTCACCGCCAACCACTATCTCCAGCCCGGCGACTACGTGAAGCTGCGCGGCGGCAAGGGCACCGACTCGGACGCGAACAACGTCGTCTACCGCCAGAACTGCAACTTCATCTGGAACAACGACAAGGACACGATCTACCTGTACAAGCCGGGCGGAAGCCGGGCGGACGTACACGCGTACACCAAGAGCGGTTCCGACCCCGACCGCAACGGTTACATCACCTTCCACAGCTGACGAACCGTCACGGCCGTCCGGTCAGCGGCGAGTGCGCCACTTGCTCAGCAGGCGCTTCGCCTGGGCGCGGCGGCGCGGGTCGGATGCGGCGCGTCGCGCCTGCTCAACAGTGCGACGGCCCTGAGGACTCCGGGCGTACTGCTTGATGCGCTCGATGACGCTCGGCATGGTCGTCTCTCCTCCGGTCGGCGGGTTTCGCTCTCTCGTCGCTGTTCCTACCCGGTGCCGGACGATTCAGGCCACGGTCCGGTTCCCCGTCCCCTCAGGGCCGGGAACCGGCCTGTTCCGGCACTCCGGACAGCGCGGTCGTCGCTTTAGAATTCTGGCGACCGACACGGGGGATGAGTGTTATGGACACCGTTATCGTGCAGTTGCCCGACGAAACAGAGTCTCGTCCGGGAGCAATTCAGCAAAAGCCGCGACTTCTTCACATGGGGCCGGGTGAGACCAGGGACTTCGGGCGGGGAGCCCCGGGCAGAGCGCTGCCCATCATCCTGGCCGATCCCGGTGTGTCGCGGCACGCGGGCCGCATCGAGGCTGCCGGGGACTTCTGGCGGTTGTCGAACTTCAGCGCGACCTCCACCTATGTCGTGGAGAATCTCGAAGGGGCCGGCGAATACGTCAAGGTGGCTCCGGGGCGGCTCGGTGCGCCCGTGCCGTTCGAATTCTCCCGGGTGGTGCTGCCCGCTCTGGACAGCACCGCGAGTTTCAAAGTGTTCGCGCCGCAACACGCCTATGCGCAGGACGGCGCCGGGGCCGACCACGGGGAGCGGACCGTGAGCCCGTTCTCCCTCGACCCGACGTCCAAGTACTTCCTCGTCCTGGTCGCGCTGTGCGAGCCCCGGCTGCGCACCGCGTCCGGCGTGGCGCTGCCCGGCGCCGGCGAGATCGTGGAGCGGCTGCGGCCCTTGGAGTCGTGCCGGGATCTGACCCGTTCCGCCGTGAACTACCACATCGACTACCTGACGTCCGCCAAGCTCCGGCTGCGGACCGGGAACGAGGACGAGACGCGGGTGGGTGCCAAGCGGGAGGACCTCGTCACGCTCGCGCTGCGCTTCGATCTGGTGCGCGAGGATCACCTGGCCCTGCTGCCCCAACGCCTCCTCGGGTACGCGCACTGACCCTGACATCTGTCAGGGACCGCGGCACCACACCTCTCCCTAGAGTCCTGAGTGCCGGCTAAGTGCCGTGCAGCAGCACATCAGTTCAGGGGGAACACACATGAAGAAGCTGATGCAGAGCTCCGCCGTCGCGCTGGCCGTGGCCACGCTCGGCGCGGGAGTCCTGGCCACCACGGCCGAGGCCGCGCCGGCCGCCCCGGCCGCACCGGCCGCGGTGAGCGGCGGCGACCCGACGCTCACCGACGTCTACATCTGGGCCACCAACGTCAATCTGCGCGAGCAGCCGACCAGCGAGTCCAACCGCCTGGCCGTCCGCTCGAAGTACTGGCTCGACGCCGTGTGCCAGACGCAGGGCCAGACCGTCACCGACCCCGCAGTCGGCACCAACAACTGGTGGACTGCGGTACAGGAGTTCGCAGGCAGCGACATCGCCTGGGTCAGCAACCTGTACCTCCGCTGTGGCGTGAAGATCGAGGGCGTCCCGGACTGCTGACGTCCGTCGGCCATCGCGTGCATGGGGCTTGCCCGGCGAGGTCGGGCAAGCCCCATGCGGCTGTCTGTCTCAACGACCGCCGTCGCTCAGCAGCGCGCAGACGAAGTTCTCCTGGATGGCGCGCAGTTGGCGCAACTGCGCGGGGGCCGCGGTTTGGTTGATCTGGGTGGTGACGGAGAAGGTCAGCGAGCGGCTGCCGTCCGGGGTGGCGGCGATCAGCTGCGTGTAGCCGGGGGTGTTGCCGGTGTGCCCGAGCACGACACCGCAGCGCGTCGCGTAGCGGAAGATTGCGAGGCCCGCGGAGTTGCGTCCCGGCCCCGCGGGCTCGGACGCGCCGTCGATCCAGCGCCGCTGCGCGCGTACGACGCCCTTGCCGTACAGCGCTCCCCCGGCGTAGCCGCGGATGAAGCGGGTCATGTCGGCGGGGGTGGAGACGATCCCTCCGGACGCCCACACGCCGGAGGCGCTGAGGAGCTCGCTGACGTCCTCCGGGGGTGCGGACGGGCTCACGTCGTATCCGTGCAGGTACGGCTCGGGGAGCCGGTAGCCCTGCGGAAGGCTGGTGTCGCGCAGGCGCAGCGGCTCGTAGACGAGTTCGCGCAGCAGTCGTTCGTACGGCGTGCCGGTGACCGCCTCCGCCATCAGCGCTACGGCGATGTTGTCGGAGTTGGAGTAGTGGTACTGGCTGCCGGGCCGGAACAGCAGGGGTTCGTCGGCCACGTAGTCGAGGAGGCGACGGGAGTTGAAGCGGTGCCGCGGGTCGGCGATCACCTCCTCGAGGAAGGCGGGGTCGTCCGTGTAATCCGGCAGGCCGCTGGTGTGGTTCAGGAGTTGCCGCAGCGTCACGGAGCCCCAGGCCCTGGGCAGCCGGGGCAGGCGTTTGCGCAGGGTGTCGTCCAGACGCAGGGCGTGTCGGTCGACCAGGGTGAGCGCCACCGCACCGCTGAAGGCCTTGGCCGTGCTCGCGATGCGCATGTGGTCGTCCGTGCGGGGCGGCCGGCCCGTGGCGAGGTCGGCGACTCCGGCCCGCAGGACCTGCTTCTCGTGGCCGCGACGGAGCACGGCGATGATGCCGGGCGGGCCGCCCGGGCTGCCTACGAACTCGTCGAGCTGGTTCTGCAGCGTACGGTCGTCCGGCGGTCGCGGGGTGGCGTCGGCGGCGCTGCTGACGGCGGCCGGGGCCAGGCCCGCCAGGCAGATCGCGATGACGAGCGCCGGCCGTAGCCGTGGGCGACGGACGTGGGTGCGGCGGGGCAGTGCGGGGCGCAGAGGCATGGCGGCTCCTGAGGGTGAGCTTCGGTGCTGACCCAGCCTCACCGGGTAAGCAGCCCGCCTGCTCCTCGTGCTGCTGCATACGGCCCAAGGACGGACCGGCTCGGACCATCGGACAATCCGACTCACCGTGCCCAAGAACCGCGCAGAGGCATGACACTGCCTGTGACACCTGGGGCCGTTGTGGCCACTGTGACAGGGCAGGATCTTCGAGCGAGGGAACGCCATGGCGCGCATCACCGGCAGGACCATCCTGATCGTCGGCGCCTCGTCGGGCATCGGCGCCGAGGTGGCGCGCCACCTCGCCCCCGGCGGCAACCGGTTCGTGATCACCGCGCGACGTGCCCCCGAAGTGGCCGCCGTCGCGCAGGAGATACGAGCCACGGGCAGCGCCTGCCTGCACATCGCCGCCGACGCCCTCGACCCGCAGGCGGCGGCCGACGTCGTGGCGGCCGCGGCCGCGGAGTACGGGACCATCGACATAGCACTGCTCAACGCCGGCCAGGGACCGGACATGTCCATGGACCAGGTCACCGTGGACGAGGTCGCACGGATCATGGCGTTGAACTACGACGTCGTGGTCAACTACCTCATCCCGCTGATCGGGCAGATGGGAAGCCAGAAGGCCGGGGGACTGATCGCCCACACCAGCTCACTGACCGGGCTGATGGGCATCCCCCGCCAAGGGCCGTACTCGGCGGCGAAGGCGGCCGCGCGCACGCTCATCGACGCCGCGCGCGTCGAACTGGCTCCCCGGGGCATCCGGTTCACCACGATCCACCCCGGCTTCGTGGCCACCGAGCGCATCAGCGAAGACGGACTGCCCAAGCCCTTCCAGGTCAGCCAGGAGCGGGCGGCCCGGCACGTCGTACGCGCCCTGGAGAAGGAACCGGCGCAGGCGTACTTTCCCTGGCCCACGGCGGCGCTGGTCCGCACGCTGCGCGCGCTGCCCACACCACTCTCCGCACTGCTCCTGCGGAAACTGGCCTCCCGGTAGGCAAGCTCTCCGCGCCGGTCACACGGCCGGCGCACGCGCTGGAGTGGCCACGGGCTCCGGTGGGCGCACGCGGAACCGGTCGCGGCGCAGCAGGGGCCGCTCGACGAGGAGGTACGAGGCGAGGGCCGCCGCGACCGTCGCCGCGACGCCCGCGGGGAGCAGCCGGTCGCCGTCCACGCCGAGATCGGAGAGCAGCCGGATGACGGGGTAGTGCCACAGGTACATCCCGTAGCTGAGGTTGCGTCCGACCCATGCCAGGGCGGACACCGACAGCAGACGGGAGGGCCACGACCGGGGGCACAGGTCCAGGGCAGCCACCACCGTGGCCGACAGGACGGCGACGGCGAGGAATCCGACCGTGTACCACACGGGGTTCCACCGGCTCGCTTCGGTGATCGGGACCTGCCAGGCGATCAGCCCCAGCAGTGCGAGCGCGGGCCAGCAGAGCCGTCCCGCCCATCGGCGCAGCAGTGCCAGTCGAGGGTCGTCGGCGCGCAGCCGGGCCAGGACGACGGCCAGCAGAGCCCCGACGAGGAGCTGGTCGGCGCGGGTGTCGGGGCCGTTGTAGATGCGGTGCGCCGCCGTGGGGTCCCAGAGCACCGTCCGCCAGAGCACCGGCAGGACGCACAGCGCCGCGACCCAGCCCAGCACCGACCGCGCCGTCGCATGGCGCAGCAGCACCAACAGCAGGAGCGGCCAGGCCAGATAGAACTGCTCCTCCACCCCCAGCGACCAGGTGTGGCTGAGCGGCGCGGTGAGGTCCGAGTACGGCCCGGACTCCCCGGCCCGTACGAGATTGACCACCGAGGCCGCGGCCAGCCCGGCCGCCATCCACGCTCCGTCGAGCAGTGGCAGCGGGAGCGCCACGGACAGCAGGGCGACGACCGCGCACATCACCAGCATGGCCGGCACCAGCCGCAGCCACCGCCGCCGGTAGAACGACCCCAGGCCGATCCGGCCGGTACGGGCGTACTCGGCCACCAGCAGCCGGGTGATGACGAAACCGCTGAGCGTGAAGAAGACGTCCACGGCCACCGAGCCTCCGGGCACCGGATCCGGCTCCACGTGATACACGATCACCAGCATCACCGCGACCGTCCGCAATCCGTCCAGCCCCGCCACCCGCCCACCACGCAGTGCCGACGAAAAGCCCCGCCCGCCACGTCTGCGCCGTTGCGCCGGTGAGGGGACGAGCGGCAGCGCCGCTCGCACGTCCGGGCTCTGCCGCTCCGTAGCCTTGTCAGCCTCGTCTACCGTGCTCCGATGGGGGGTGCTCATGACGACGGCGCCTGCCCAGCGCAGCAGAGATCACACAACTTCTCATGTTCCCCACAGGTTCAGCGCCGCTTTCCGGCCGCCGCAGACATCGCACAGAACGAGCGCGCGCCGCCTTCGCTGAGCTGTCAGTCCCGGGGGCTCACGAACCAGTCGAGCGCCGCGGTGAGTTCCGCGGGCTTCTCCACCGGGAGTTCGTGGCCGGCGTCCAGGATGCGGATGACCGCGTCCGGATAGCCCTTCGCCATGCGGAGCATCTGGGCGACGGGCAGTTGGACGTCGTGGTAGCCGTGCACCAGCAGGGTGGGGGTGCGGATCTCGCCGACGCGGTCGAGGACGTCGAAGGCGCGCATGGCGGAGTAGAGCGTCATCACCACCTCGCGCGGGGTGGCCGCCGAGGCGCCGATGTAGGCGCGGATCTCCTCGCGCGGGTAGCCGGGGGCGAAGGCGCGCTGGATGTTGGCGGCGACGAAGAGCTTGAAGGGGACCAGGGTGGAGGCCGCCATCAGCAGGCCTCTTCCCCGGTTGTAGGTCATCTTGCTGATGGAGTTCACCAGCACCATGCGGTCGACCCGGTCGGGGTGGGCGAGGGCGATGGTCTGCGCGATCATGCCGCCCATGGAGTGACCGACAGGGATGAAGCGGTCCACCTTGAGGTGGTCGAGGAGGGCCAGGACGTCGTCGGCGAGGTCCTCGATCGTGCGGGCGCCCGATCCGGTGCTCTCGCCGTGGCCGCGCAGGTCGAGGCGGACCACCCGGCGTCCCGGGGCGAAGTGGGCCATCTGGTGGTCCCAGCGGTGGCGGTTGGCCGTCCAGCCGTGGATGAACACCAGGGGCGTGGCCTCACCGTCACGGGGGCCCTCGTCGTCGTACGTCAGTGTGGCGGCGTCGAGAGCGAGCGTTGGCATGGGGCCTGGCCTCCTGCGATGGCGATGGAGTTACTGCCGAGTACGGTAATGGGCCTGAGGGCCGCCGTCACCGTAGCGGCCCGAGGAAATCGAGGATGTGGCCGAACACGTCGAGGGCGGCACCCCGGCCGAGGAACGTGTCGAGGTGACCGTAGCCCGGGATCTCCGTGTAGGTGACGTCCAGCTGGGGCTGCCGGTGGGCGAGGACGTCGTGGCAGAGCTTCTGGGAGTCCTGCCACAGGCCGTTCTCGCTGCCGGACAGCAACAGAACCGGGGTGTCGATGCGGGCCGCCGCGTCCAGGGCGTTCGGCGGCAGGGACCGGTAGCGCAGGTCGGTGTCGTGCCAGCGGACCACGGTGCGGGCCAGTTCGATGCGGCGCAGGTGCGGCAGGATCCACAGGGGCGCGGGGCCGAGGAGTTCGGCGAGGCGGTCGTGGGTGGTCTCGGTGAGGTGCTCGTGGACGAAGAGCGAGGCGCCCGTGCCCCAGGCCGAGTTGTGCAGGATCTGGCAGGTCGGGTCGGGGCAGCTCGCCTTGCGGGAGGCCAGCGCGAACAGGGGGGTGTACTTCGACCACAGGCCGACCTTGCGGATGTCGACGGGTATGTGGTCGATACGGGACTTCAGCAGCTCACCCGCCAGGGTCATGCGCAGGGAGGTGCGGCCGGCGAGCTTCGGCGTGAGGAACACGCCCTGGGACACCACCCCGGCCAGGCCCGGCACCAGGCCGGCCGTCATGCTCAGCGAGAGGGTGAGCGAGCCGATGCAGTGGGCGACGACGAACAGGGGCCGGTCGCCGATCCGGGCGCGGATGTGGGCGACGGCTTCGGGGAGGTCGTACAGGGCGACGTCGTCGTAGGTGTACTTCTGGCCGGTCTCGTTGTACGGCAGCCGGCAGCTGCCGCGCCAGTCCAGCAGCCACGGCTCGTAGCCGTCGTCGAGGAGGACGTCGACGAGGTTGCGGGTCTCGGGCAGCAGGAACATGTCGGCGGAGGCGGTGTGGCCGTGCAGGAGCAGGACGGCGGGACGGTCGGCCTCGCCGCTGTCGACGCGGGTCAGGCCGAGGCGGACGCCGTCGCCCGCGCGGAAGGGGATCTCCTCGACCCGCGTCGGGTCGAGGCGGTGGCGGAGCGGGCGCAGGGCCGTGGTGGAGCGGACCTTGCGGAGAGTGGGCCTGGTGCTGGTGCCGGTCGCCTTGAAGATCATCGGTTGTGCTCCGTGGGAGTCTGGGTGCGGCGCAGGTCGAGCAGGTCGGCGGCGGCCCGGGCGAAGGGGCCGAGCAGGCCGCGGCCCATCTCCAGGCCGAACCAGGCCAGCCAGGTCAGCTTGGCGGCCCGCTTCTCCTGACTGGTGAGGCGCGGGTCGACCTTGATGCCGTCGATCTGGTCGCGTACGTAGCTGTCGGCGGGGACGACGATCTCGCCCGCCAGGTGGGCGCTCTCGCCCTCCCGGCCGATCTCGACGCTCAGCGCGCGGGTCTGGCGCCAAACGTCGCGGCGGGCGCGGGCGTACTTGCGGCCCTCCAGCCACCAGCGTTCGCCGTCGGTGTCGCGCAACTGGAGCCGATAGCACAGGAGTTGGTGGCGCAGGCCGTGCTGGTGCGGGATGCCCTCCTCGGGGCGGATCCAGACGTCGCCACGCTCCACGAGGAGCGGTTCGGGGTGTACGGCGGTGCAGTGGAGCTCGCCGCGCACGTCCACCCGGCGCTCGGTCACCAGTTGGTGCATGCTCGCGATGGAGAGGGTGAGCTCCGTCGAACAGGGGGTGGCGGGCGCGGACGTGCCGATGGGGCGTACGGCGCCCTCGGCGGTCTCCTTGAACCACAGGTAGGGCTGGTCGTCCTTGTGCGGCAGCCGGGCCAGACCGTCGCCGGCGAGCCGCTCGAACGTCTTCAGCTGGGCCCGGGCGTCGTAGCGGGCGGCGGGTTCGAGGCCGAGCGCCTCGACGAGGGTGGCGGTGCGGTCCATGGTGGCGGCCGGGCCCGTGAGCGTCGCCTCGCACAGTTTCAGGGCCGTGGGGCTCTGCAACACGCGGGTCAGGAAGGTCAGTTCGGGTACCGGGTCGGCCTGGAGGCGGGCGAGGGTGTCCGTGCGCCACTCGTCCCAGTCCTGGACGCGTACGTGCATGCCTCCGAGGGCCATGTCGCGTACGACGTCGTCGAGGGTGTTGGGCACTCCGGTCAGGTTGTAGTCGTAGCCCCAGGCGTCGGGCTCGCAGACGGCGGCGACCGCGGCCCGGCTCACCCAGTCCACCGGGGCGGCGTTCAGATGCCGGAAGGCCGGTACGGTCCGGAAGCGGGCGAAGGCCGAGAACAGGCCGCTGCTGAGGTCCTGGGGGTTGTAGGCGCCGGTCTTCGTGTGGCCGCCGATGCCGCCGGGGCGCAGGGCCGTGACGACCAGACCGTGGTCGCGGGCGCGGCGCAGGGCGACCTCGGCGGCCCACTTGGTCTGGTCGTAGCCCGCGACGAGGCGGTCGACATGGGCGAGCGGGTCGTCCTCCCCCATGGCGGTGATGCCGACCTCGTTGAAGACGGCGATGGAGGAGATGTGGTGCAGCGGCTTGGGGCGGCCGCTCGCGGCGAGCTCGGCCAGGGTCAGGGTGCCGAGGACGTTGCTCTGCCGCAGTGACTGGTAGCCGCGCAGGAAGTCCACGGCGGCGGCGACGCCCACGACGCTGTCCAGTTCCTGGGCGAGAGTGCCCCACACGTCGTCGGACAGGCCGAGGTGCGGGCGGCGGATGTCGCCGGGCAGCACGGTGATCCGGCGGCGCACCTCCGAGGACCAGGGCAGGCGGTAACTCTTCAGCGCCTCACCCAGCCGGACGACAGCCGCGTCCTCGTCGGCCGCGCGGACCAGGCAGTAGACGTGTGCGTCGCTGTGCCGCAGCAGGTCCAGCAGCATGTGACTGCCGAGGAATCCGGTCGCACCGGTCAGCAGGATCCGACGGGGCGGCAGCGGCTCGGGGGAACCGGTGAAGGGCAGACGGTCGACGAGGGCGAGGTCGGCGAGGATCTGGTCGAGGTCTTCGCGGCGGGCGGTGGTGTGGGGTGTTGCCGGGGCGGGCGTAGCCAGAGTGGTCAAGGGTGCGAGTGTGGGTGTGGGTGTTCGGTGGGTTGTCGCGGGCGTGGGCATGCGGAGCCCTGCCGCGGGGGCGGCCTTGAGCCAGCGCTGGGCGAGGCTGCGCGGGCGGGCATCCGCGAACACCTCGTCCAGGTCGATCTCCAGGCCCAGTCGGTCCTCCAGCTCCGCGACGAGTTCCACGGCGTTCACAGAGCCGCCGCCGGCGTCGAAGAAGTCGGCGTCGACAGAGAGGTGCCCGCCGGGGAGGTGGCGGCCTGCGGCGGCGGCGATCAGGGCGGCCAGGTCATCGACGTCCGGGAGTGGGGCGGAGGCGGGCGTGGGGTCGGACGCGGCGGCGGGCAGCGGCTCGGCGGCGGGTTCCGTGCCCGGCGCGGGCACCTGACCGAGCGCGGGATCCGTGCCCGACGCGAGCACCTTGCGGGGCACGGACTCAGCGCTGGGCGCGCGCCCCATGCCGGGCGCGGGCGCAACCCCGGGCTCGGGGACATTACCGCGCGCCGACTCAACCCCGAGCACGACCTCCACCCCCGGCCCAGACGCAATGCCGGGCGCGGCCTCAACACCGGGCGCGAACACCTTGCGGGGCACGGACTCAGCGCTGGGCGCGCGCCCCATGCCGGGCGCGGGCGCAACCCCGGGCTCGGGGACATTACCGCGCGCCGACTCAACCCCGAGCACGACCTCCACCCCCGGCCCAGACGCAATGCCGGGCGCGGCCTCAACACCGGGCGCGAACACCTTGCGGGGCACGGACTCAGCGCTGGGCGCGCGCCCCATACCGGGCGCGGGCGCAACCCCGGGCTCGGGGACATTACCGGGCGCCGACTCCACACCAACCCCGAACTCAACACCGGGTGCATGCTCAACGCCGGGCGCAGACACCTTGCCGGGCACAAACTCAGTGCTGGGCGCAGACCCCATGCCGGGCGCGGGCGCAACCCTGGGCTCGGGGACGTTGCCGGGCGCCGTCTCAACACCGGGCGCGGCATCGACGCCCGGCCCGGACGCAGCGCTCAGCCCAGACGCAACGCCGCGTGCAGGCTCAACGCCGGGTGCGGGGGCACTGCCAAGCGCGGCATCAACGCCAACCCCGGGCTTCATGCCAGGCGCAGGCTCCATACCGACCCCGGGCTCAACACCGGGCGCAGGCTCCACACCCGGCACTGGACCACCCCCGGACCCGGACTGCGTACCGGCATCCGGCCCCGCCGAGTCGGCCGCCCGCGCCCCCTCTGTCGCCCGCGCCACCTTCGCCAGCAGCTCGCTCACGCTGAGTCCCGTCCCACCCCGCTCGATCGCCTCGGCGGTGGCCCGCTGTACGGCATGGGCCGCCGCGGCCTCGTTCACCTCACGCATGAGTGCCCTTCATGATGTGCGCTGTCGTTTCCCACACGGCCACCGGTCCGATCACCGCTGCCGATCCCCTCACCGCTACCGGCCCGTCACCGCTGCCGCCACGACCGGAACCCCCGAAGCTGTTCCGGCGTGACCACGGTCTCCAGTCGCTCGTCGTCCTGGTCGCCCCCGCCGAGCGCGGCCACCAGACGCCGGGCCGGTACGTTGCGTGCGGTCCGTTCCGCCGTCAGCCGGATCTTGGTACAGCCGAGTTGTTCGGCGCGGTCCGCGAGCCACTGCAACAGGCGTTCTTCGACGCCCCGGCCGAGTGCGCGGCAGCTCATCAGCCAGGCCAGTACGTCGAGCCGGTCGCCGTCGGCGCGTACGGCGAGGAGGCCGATCTGGCCGTAGTCGCCGAACCGGTCGCGCGCGGCGGCCGTCCACACCTCGCCGTGCTCCCGCCACCGGGCGAGGTCGCCGCCGTCGGCCGACCGGGCGCGGAGGGTGAACTGGTTGGTGCGGCGCACGAGTTGCTCGGCCCGTCGCAAGTCCGCCACGGCCAGGGCCCGGATGTCGACCTGCAACTCCAGTTGCGCGAGGAACTCCTCGAAACCGGCCTGTTCGCGTACGGCGTCCCGCTCCCGTTCCTGCTCGTAGAACCGGGCCCGCAGGGTGTCCTCGGCGGTCGTCGCGGCGGAGACGAGCGGCCACAACCGGCCGAGGAACTCCTCCAGTCGGTCCGCCGGCGGGCAGGTGAGCGACAGCACCTGCGGCAGTGCGGAGCGGACGCCGGCGATCTCCACGGGGTTGTCGTCGAGGAAGAGGAAGCTGTCGAGCCCTAGGCCGAGCGTGCGGGCCGCGTCCGCCAGGCGGCCCGACTTGGGTCCCCAGGTGGCGGAGAGCACGCTGAAGTGCTCGGCCTTCAACAGGCTGTCGGGGCGGTCCAGGACGGCCCGTACGGTGTCCTCGTCGTTGTTGCTGACCAGCGCCAGCAACGTGCCCGCCTCCCGCCACCGCAGCAGTCGGCGGGCGAACAGGGCGCGCGGACCGGCGAGGTCGACCGCCTCGGGGCCGATCTCCCCGGCGACGCCGCCCCACAGGGTCTCGTCGCCGTCGACCGCGATCACCTTCGGCGCGGGCCGGCGGACCGCCCGTACGACTTCGGCGAGGCGCAGGGCCACCGCCGCCTGGAAGTGCGGGGTGAACGGCAGGTGGGCCAGCCGTTCGGTCCGCTCGTCGAAGCGTTCGTCGACCTCGTGGTGGCGGGTCCAGTCGTCGGGGCCGAGCACCGCGATGCCGGGCAACTCGGCGAGTTCGGCGGCGACTTCGCGCTCCCAGCGGGTGAAGCGGTCCGTTGTGCGCCCGCACGGCAGGAAGCCGACGATCAGCGGCTTTCGGGTGCGCTCCGCCAGGGCACGAAGCGCGGCGGGATAGGCGGTGCGGAGCTCGGCGAGCAGTTCGTCGTCCACCGGACCGAACCGCTCGAAGTCCGCCGCCCGCAGCAGCACCGTGCCCACCGCCATGGCGGGATCGGCGAACGCGCCGGACGGATCCTGAAGGCTCGCGAGCACGTGGTGGTACGGGGCTTCCGCGACCGTCGGCCCGCCGTCCTGCGCGTCCTCGTCGACCGCCGCCTCGTACAGCACCGGCAGGTTGCCGAGGGCGAAGGTGGCGGCGAGGGCGAGCGTGCCGTGCGCGACAACGGACGCCGTCGTCGTCCGCACCGGTGCCGTCGGCTCCACGGCCGTCTCCTCCAACAACCGCACCAGCTCCTCCCCCAGCTCTTCCGCGCTCGCCGCGTCCAGGATGTCGAGGTTGTGGTCGAGCCGGATGCGGCCCGCGTCCGGGGTCATGGTGATCATCAGGTCGAGGTCGGAGTAGCCGGTCCCGGCCGGCAGGACCTCGAGGTGGGTGAGACGGCCGGCGCCGGAGCGCACGTAGTTGAAGTACACCTCCACCAGCGGCGCGTTGGCCCGATACAGGCCCTGCTTGGCAAGCGTCGCAAGCACGTCCGAGAACATCGCGCCCTTCGCAAGGATCTTCTCGAGGCGGCCGTCGGTGCGGCGCAGTACGTCCTCGATGCGTTCGTCCGCCCGGGCCTCGGCCGGGAACGGGACCGGGACGCCGTAGAAGCCCACCGCGTCGAACGCGTCGGCGTGGATGCGGGTGTCCACGGGCACGGCGAGCACGAAGCGCTCCCGCTCCCGCAGCCTGGCCAGCAGGACGGTCAGGGTGCCCAGGCAGAAGGCGGCGGGGGTGACGGCGAGTCGGCTCGCGGTCGCGGCCACGCGTTCCATGAGTCCGTCGGGGATCGTCACGGTCACGCTGCCGGCGCGGTACGACCGCGTCGCCGGACGGGGGTGGGCGAGCGTCAGGTCGAGCCGGGCACTGCCCTGGAACGCCTCGCGCCACTCGGCCGCGCCGGCGCCGGGCTCGCCGGCCTGCTGGGCCTTGATCAGCAGGTCGATGTCGCGGTTGGTGACCGTGTCGCCCAGTGCGGTTCCGGACAGCTCGGCGTCGATCTCCCCGGCCACCAGCAGCAGCGACTGGAGGTCGCTCACGGCGTGGTGCGCGCCGAAGACCAAAGTCTGTCCCTGGGCACCGGCATCGAGGAGCTCGAACCGCCACAGCGGCGGGGTCGTCAGGTCGAACGGTGGCTCCAGCAGCCGGCGCAGCCGGTCGGCGGCATCGGGAGTCCCGTCGGTGACGGTCGTCCAGCGCAGCACGGGCCGCGCCAACTCCCGCTCGACGAGCAGCTGTCGCCCGCCTTCCGGGCCCGTGACGATCGCGGTACGCAGTGCCGCGTGCCGTGCGGTGAGCCGGTCGAGGATGCCGGTGAGGGCGTCTTGGCCGGTCGGCGTGGTGAGCCGTAGCGCGAGGCCGACCGCGTGGGCCGCGTCCGGCATGCCGGGCTGGGCGCTGCGCAGGAGTCGTACGACGTCACGGGTGGCGGGCCGCAGTGCGGTCTCGGGTACCTCGGCGACGGTCTCGGCCGGCTGGTGCTTGCGTTCTCCCTCGGGCAGCGCGGTGGCCAGGGCGCGGGCCAGACCGCGGATGTCGGACGCCGAGAACACGGTGGCGGCCGGGAGTTCGGCGCCGAGTTCGCGGGCGAAGGCGTTGCGCAGACGAACGAGCATGAGGGAGTCCAGGCCCAGCTCCTTGAGGGCCGTGGTCGCGGACACGTCCACGGCTCCGCCGGCGACCTGGCCGACGCGGGCCCGTACGTACGCTTCGAGCCGTTCGGCGCGTTCGTGGTCCGTCGTCGCCGCGAACACGCTCTTGACGAGATCGTCGGAGCCGGCCGTGGGCGCCGGGGCGCCGACCAGGTCGGCGAGGATCGGGCGGGTGCGTGCCGCGTCCGGGTCCAGGGCCAGCAGCTCCCAGTCCAGGGCGAGGGGCGCGAGCTGGCGGCGCTCGGTGCCGAGCACGCGGTCGAACAGCTCGCCGCCCTCCTGCGGGGAGAAGGCGACCAGCCCGGACCGGCCGGTCTCGGCGGCCCGGGTGCCGGACGCGGCGACCATGCCGACGCCCGCCCAGGCGCCCCAGTCCAGGCTCAGCGCCCGGCGGCCGGTGCGGGAGAGGTGGTGGGCCCAGGCGTCGAGGAAGGCGTTGGCCGCCGAGTAGGGGCTCTGCCCTGCCGAGCCGAGGAGGCCGGCGGCCGAGGCGAACAGGGCGAGGCTGTCGGCCTCCGGGACCAGTTCGGTGAGCAGGGCGGTGCCGAGGACCTTGGGGGCGAGGACGCGCAGGACGCGTTCGTCGGTCAGGTTGGCGACGGTGGCGTCGTCGAGCACTCCGGCCGCGTGGACCACTCCGGCGATGGGCCCGGCCTCGTGTCGTACGGCGTCCAGGGCGGCCGTGAGGCTCTTCCGGTCGGCGACGTCGGCGCGGGCGAGGTGCACGGTGATCCCGCGCTCCTCCAGTTCCCCGATCCAGCTCGCGGCGTCCTCCGTGGGCGTGCCGCGGCTCAGCAGGGCCAGTCGGCGGGCGCCCCGGCCCGCCAGTCGTTCGGCGACGACCCTGCCCAGGCCGCCCAGACCGCCGGTGATCAGATACACGCCGTCCGGGGTGATCTCGCCGTGGCCGCCGTCGTCGGGGCGGGTGCGGGTCAGGCGCGGGACCAGGCGGCTGTCGCCGCGCAGGGCGACGAGGCGTTCGTCGTCGGCGTGCCGCAGCTGTGTCCACAGGGCGTCGACGCCGTCGGCGGGCGGCAGGTCGATCAGTGTGGTCGACAGTTCCGGGTGCTCCTGGGCCACGGCGAGGCCGAAGCCCCAGGCGAGCGCCTGCTCGGGGTGGGTGACCCGGGTGCTGCCACCGGCGGCCTGGCTGCCCCGTACGACGACGAACAGGCGGGGTGCGGGCCCCTGAGCCCGGTCGGCGAACGTCCGTACCAGGTGCAGGGTGTTCAGGCAGCACAGCCGGGCTGCCCGCTGTGCCGTGCCGGCGTCCTCGACGGGCGGGGCGTCGAGCGCCGACAGCTGGACCACGCGCTCGGGCGGTGCGTCGGCGAAGGCCTCGTCGAGGAGTCGGGCCAGCTGGCCCGGATCGGCCGGCTCGAGGACATAACGGCCCGGGCTCTCCATGGCGTACGTCGATCCCCTGCGGGCGATCACATGGGGCACGTCGGCGGAGCGCAGCCGCTCCCCGAGGGCGTCGGCCACGCCCGTCCCGTCGGCCAGGATCAGCCAACTGCCGCGGGTCGGCGGCTCCTTGGCGGCCGGACGCGGCTGCCAGCGGGTTTCGAACAGTGCCCCGTCCAGGGGTGAGAGGGTGGCGAGTACGAACTCCTCGGCCTCCAGCAGGAGTTGTTCGTCCTCGTCGTAGAGGCGCAGGTCAAGGGTGGCCGTGTCTCCGGCCGTCGAGCGCAGGGTGCAGGTCGCCCAGGCGGGTGCGGTGCCGCGTCCGGTGAAGCGGAGCCGGCCGACTCCGGCGGGGACGAACGCCCGTCCCTGGGGTGCGTCGCCGGGCAGGGCGGCGGTGTGGAACGCGGCGTCGAGGACGGCGGGGTGCAGCAGGTGGCCGTCGGCGGGCCTGCGGGTCAGCCTGCCGAGCGCCGCGTCGGCCGCGTGCCGGCCCTCCTCCAGGCCGCGGAAGGCGGGACCGTAGTCGATGCCGACGGCGGTGAGACCGGCGTAGACGGCCGGGAGGTCGGACTGTTCCTCGCACCGCTCGCGCCACGCGGCGAGGTCCTCGCCCGCGTCCTCTTCCGGTGCGGTGACCGAGATCCGGCCGACCACGTGCCGCTCCCACGGTGCACCCGTGGCCGCCGAGGCGATGGTGAAGTCCCGGAAGCCGTCCGCGGCCGGCTGGAGGACGAGTTGCAGCCGTACGGGCGTCTGCGCGTCCAGGCGCAGCGGCTGTACGAACCTGACGTCGGCCAGCCGCACTTCTCGGCCGTCCTGCACGGCGGTGGCGGCCTCCAGGGCCATGCCGAGGAAGGCCGCGCCCGGAAGCCAGACCTCGCCGGTGACCCGGTGGTCTGTCAGATAGGAGAAGCGCGGGTCGCGCAGGTCGATGTCGGTCTGGAAGAGGTGGCGGTCGGGTTCGTCGCTGGTCTCGACGTGGGTGCCGATCAGCGGCGAGCCGCTGCTGGTCGGGGCGGGTGCGAGCCAGTGGCGTTCGCGGGTGAAGGCGTATGTCGGCAGGTCGACGCGGCGCCCGGCCGGGAACAGTGCCGACCAGTCGGGGGTGTGCCCTGCCGTGTACAGCTCCCCCAGTCCGCGCAGGAGGGCGTCCCGTCCGCCGTCCCCGCGGCGCAGTGACCCGACGCCGATCGCTTCGACGCCTTCCTCGGCCGCCACGGCCTCGATCGACGCGCCGAGGGAGGGGTGCGGGCTCAGCTCGACGAAGTAGCGGTAGCCGTCGGCCAGCATCCGCCGGACGGTGTCGGCGAAGCGGACCGGCTCGCTGAGGTTCGCGAACCAGTACCCGGCGTCCAGCCGCTCCCCGGGCACCGGCTCGGCCAGGACCGTCGAGTACAGCGGGGTCGGCGTCGAGGTGCCCCGGACGGCGGCGAAACGGCCGAGGAGTTCCTCGCGCAACGGGTGCATCAAGGGGGTGTGCGAGGCGAACGGGGTCGACAGCCGGCGGGCGGGTATGCGCCGTTCCTCCAGGTGTCGGGCCAGGTCGGCGAGGGCTTCGGCGTCGCCGGAGACGGCCGTGGAGTGGGCGCTGTTGACCGCAGCGACGAACAGCCGGCCGGCGTAGGGCGTGAGCAGTTCCTCAACCTGCGGGCGGGCCAGTTCCAGGGCCAGCATGCCGCCCCGGCCCGCCAGCGGTACGACGGCCCGAGCCCGCCCGGTCACCACGGTCACGGCGTCGTCCAGGGTGAGCGCGCCCGCGCTGTACGCGGCGGCGATCTCACCGAGGCTGTGCCCGGTCACCGCGTCCGGGGCGATGCCGAGGGAACGCCAGGCGGCGGCCAGAGCCGCGTTGACGGCGAACAGCACCGGCTGGAGGATCTCCGTCCGGTCGAGGCGGGTGGTGTCCTGCGGGTCGCGCAGGACGTCGAGCACGGACCAGCCGGCGTGCCGGCCCACCGCCTCGTCGATCCGGGTCAGCTCGCCGCGGAACACCTCCGACTCGGCGAGCAACTGCTCACCCATACCGGGCCATTGACCGCCGTGGCCCGAGAAGACGAAGGCGACCTTGCCCGCGTGCTCCTCCCGGACCGGCGCAATCGGCGTCCGTCCCTCCGCCAACGCTTCGAGCCCCGCGAGGAGTTGGTCCCGGTCGCCCGCGACGAGTGCCACGCGCCGCTCGAAGTGGCTGCGGTGCCGGGCCAGGGTGTGAGCGACGTCGGACAGGTCGGTGTCCTCGGTGAGGTGCCCGGCCACACGGGCGGCCTGTTGCCGTACGGCGGTGTCGTTGCGCCCGGACAGCACGAACAGCCGCTCGCCCGGGGCGGGTTGGGCCGTGGGCTCGGCCTCGACGCGCGGGGCGGGGGCCTCCTCCACGATCACGTGCGCGTTGGTTCCGCTGATCCCGAAGGCGCTCACCCCGGCCCGACGCGGCCGCTCGGCCGACGACGGCCACGGCACCGGCTCCTGGAGCAGGCGCAGCCCGCTGTCGTCCCAGTCCACGTGACGGCTGGGCAGGCCGGCGTGCAGGGTGCGCGGCAGCGTCTCATGACGCAGCGACTGCACCACCTTGATGAGCCCGGCGACGCCCGAAGCCGCCTGCGCATGCCCGATGTTGGACTTCAGCGAGCCCAGATACAGCGGGCGGTCCTGGGGGCGGGCGTCGCCGAAGACCTCGGCGAGGGCGTTCACCTCGATGGGGTCCCCGAGGGTCGTGCCGGTGCCGTGGGCCTCCACATAGTCGATGTCGGCGGGCTCCAGCGCGGACAGATCCAGGGCGCGCCTGATCACCTGTGCCTGCGCGGGACCGTTCGGCGCGGACAGGCCCTGGCTGCGGCCGTCCTGGTTGACGGCGGTGCCGCGCAGCACGGCCAGCACCTCGTCGCCGTCCCGGCGAGCGTCACCGAGCCGCTTGAGTACGACCATCCCCGCGCCCTCGGCCCAGATGGCGCCGTCGGCTCCGTCGGAGAAGGAGCGGCAGCGGCCGGTCGGGGACAGTCCGCGCAGCCGGCTGAACTCGACGAAGGTCTGCGGTGTCACCATCAGGGTCACCCCGCCGGCGAGCGCGAGGTCGCACTCGCCCGCGCGCAGCGCCTGGGCCGCCAGGTGCACCGCGACGAGGGACGACGAGCAGGCGGTGTCGACGGTCAGCGCGGGACCGTTCAGGCCGAGTGTGTAGGCGAGCCGGCCGGAGGCGACGCTGAGCGCGGTGCCGGTGCCGACGTATCCGTCGAGCTGTTCCAGCCGGGAGCCGGACAGGTAGTCGCTGCCGAACATGCCGACGTACACGCCGGTGGTGCTGCCCGCGAGCCGGGCCGGCACGATGCCGGCGCGTTCCAGCGCCTCCCACGTCGTCTCCAGCAGGAGTCGCTGCTGGGGGTCCATGGCGGCGGCCTCCTTCGGGGTGATGCCGAAGAAGCCCGCGTCGAAGGACTCGATGTCGTCGAGGAACCCGCCTTCCCGGGCGTACGACTTGCCCATCGCCTCCGGATCGGGGTCGTACAGCGACTCGACGTCCCAGCGCCCGGCGGGGAACGGACCGACCGCGTCACGGCCCTGGGTGACGAGGTCCCACAGGCCCTCGGGGTCGCTCACGCCGCCGGGCAGGCGGCAGGCCATGGCGACCAGGGCGACGGGCTCGTCGGTCGCCGGTGTCGTCGCCGGGCGGGTCGTCGGCCGGGCCGGGGCCGTGCGGCGGGTTGCCGCGAGGACGGTGGTCAGGAGGTGGTCGGCGAGGCGGGTCGGTGTGGGGTGGTCGAAGAGGAGGGTGGCGGGGAGTCTGGTGCCCAGCCGGGTGCTGATGCGGTTGCGCAGTTCGACCGCCGTCACCGAGTCCATGCCGAGGTCGCGCAGCGGCTGGTCGGGGCGTACGGCCTGCGCCGAGCGCATGCCGAGTGCGAGGGATGCCTCCTCACGGACCAGGGCGAGGACACGGGCGGCCCGTTCCGTCTCGGGCAGTCGGGCTAGGCGGTCCGCGAGGCCCTGGCCGGTGTCACGACCGGTGCGGGGCGCGGGCAGCAGCGAGCGCCAGAGGGCGGACGTCGGGCCGTCCGTCGTGGCCGCGTTCTTCCGCAGGCGCGGCAGGTCCAGGGCCCAGGCGACCAGGTGCGGGCTGCTGCGGCGCAGGGCGAGGTCGACGAGGTCGCGCCCCTGGTCGGCGGTGAGGGCGCGCTGGCCGAGGCGGGCCATGCGGTCGAGGTCCGCGTGCGCGGCGGCCAGTCCCTCGCCCGCCCATGCGCCGAAGGACACCGAGACGCCGGGCAGGCCCAAGGCGCTGCGGTGATGGGCGAGTTGGTCGAGGAAGGCGTTGGCGGCCGCGTAGTTGGCCTGGCCCGGGTTGCCGAGGACACCGGCCGCCGAGGAGACCAGAAGGAAGAGGTCGAGCGGCAGGTCGGCGGTGAGGCGGTGCAGGTGGGCGGCGCCGTCGACCTTGGGGCGCAGGACCCGGGCGAGGCGCTCGGGGGTCAGTTCGGCGACGATCCCGTCGGCCAGGACGCCGGCGCAGTGCACGACACCGCGCAGGGGCAGATCATCGCCGACCCGGGCGAGGAGGTCCGCCACCGCCGCTGCGTCGGCGATGTCGCACGCCGCCACCTCCGCCTGGGCGCCGAGGGCGGTCAGTTCGGCGATGACGTCGGCGGTTCGGGCGTCCGCAGGTCCCTGACGAGACGTCAGCAGCAGACGGGGAACGCCGCGTTCAGCGAGCACGCGGGCGATGTGTCGGCCAACGGCGCCCAGTCCGCCGGTGATCAGTACGGTGCCGTCGGTGGGGATCTCGTTCGAGCTGCTCGCCGCGTCGACCGGGCGGGCCCGCACCAGCCGGGGGGAGAGCAACACGCCTTCTCGGACGGCGAGTTCCGGCTCGTCCGTGGACGCGACGGCGGCCGTCAGAGCGGCGGCGGGATCCGATGCGTCGAGGTCCAGCAGGGTGAGCCCGAGGTCGGGATGCTCGGCGCGGGCGCTGCGGGCCAGGCCCCAGAGCACCGACTGGGCGAGACCGGGCACGGTGTCGCCGTCGCCGGCCGCCACCGCACCCCGGGTCACCCACACGGTCCGGGCCGGCGCCTCCTCGGCCGGCAGGGCGATCAGCGCCTGCAGTTCGGCGAGGGCGGTGGCCGCCAACTCCTGTGCGACAGCGGCGGTTTCCTCGTCCGCCGCCGGGCGCGGCCAGAGCCGTACGCGAACGTCGGTGCCCGCGCCTGACGTCAGGAGGCCGCTCAGGGCCTCGGCGACCTGCGGTTCGGCGCGGTCACCGACGACGCTCCCCACCGTGCCGGGCGTCTCGGCCGCCGGCACATCGACCGCCGTCCACGCCACCTCGTACAGATGCCGCCCGTTCTCCGAACCGCCCCGCAGGTCCGCGGGGCTCGCCGCGCGCAGTCGTACGGACTCCAGGCGGCCCGCGAGGAGACCGTCGGTGTCCCACAGCGTCACGTCCAGGGTCACGTCGGTGCCCGAGCCGCCGGTCCGCCGTACGGACGCGGTCAGTTCGGTGGCGCTGCCCGGTGGCAGGACGCAGCGGCCCACCGCGACCGGGAGCAGGACCCGGTCCTCGGACGCGTCGAACGCGGCGGCGACGTGCAGCGCGGCGTCCAGGAGCGCCGGGTGCACCGGGTAGGGGTCGTCCGCTTCCCGGGCCACGGACGGAAGGGAGAGCCGCGCGAGGAGCTCGCCGACGCCGGTGGTGACGGCCTGCCGTACGCCCTGGAAGGAGGGGCCGTAGCCCAGACCGAGGCCGGTCAGGCGTTCGTACGTCTGCTCGCTCCAGGCTTCGTCGGCGGTCTCCGGCCACACCGGTGGCTGCCCCGCCGTCGCGGAGGCCGGCTCTGCGGCCGACGCCGTGGCGTGCAGCGTCCACCCGAGGGACTCGTCGCCGCGGGGGCGACTGTGCACGGTGATCTCCGGCACCGGACCGGCGGTGGTCACCTCGACGGACACCTCGACCGTGCCGACGGCGGGCAGGGTGAGGGGGGCGAGGAGGAGCAGGTCGGTGATGTCACCCGGGCGGGCCACCGCCAGCGCGGCGCGGCACAGTTCCATCAGGGTGGTGCCCGACACCACCGTTCGGCCGAACACGGTGTGGTCGGGCAGCCAGTCGGCGGTGGCTGTCGACCATTCGTTGCGGAACGTCCAGCGGGTCTCGTCCGGGGACTGGAGCTGGATGCCGAGCAGTGGGTGGGACGCGCGGTCGAAGAAGCCGGGGCTCCCGGTGGCGGTCGCGGGCTCGATCCAGTGGCGCTGCTGGTCCCAGGCGTACGTCGGCAGGTCCGCCGGGGCGGTGTCCGGCACCAGGCGGCGCCAGTCGATGTGCCGTCCGTGGACGTGGAGTTCGGCGGCGGCGCGGTCGAGGCAGGCGGGGCCGTTCTCGTCGCGGCGCAGCGAGCCGACGGCTATGAGGTCGTGGCCGGTGTCCTCGGCGACCGTGCGCAGGGCCGTCAACAGGGCGGGATGGGGGCTGAGTTCGACGAAGTGGCGGTACCCGTCGGCGGCCATGCGCTCGACGGTGGGCGCGAAGCGGACGGGCTCGCGCAGGTTGGTGTACCAGTAGTCGGCCTCGAGTTCCCCGGTGACGGGTTCGCCGGTGACCGTGGAGTACCAGGCGACGGAGGTCGGGTAGGTCGTGACCCCGTCGAGTTCGTCGAGGATCGCCGTACGGACCGGCTCGACCTGAGCACTGTGGGAGGCGTAGTCGACGTCGAGCCGGCGGGCGAACACCTGCTGCCGGTCGAGGTCGGCGAGCAGGGACTCCACGGAGTCCGTGTCACCGGCGATCACGGTCGACCGGCCGCTGTTGACGGCCGCGACCGAGATACGGCCGTCGTGCTCGGCGAGGCGGGCGGTCACCTCGGTGTGCGGGAGGGCGACGACGGCCATGGTGCCGGTGCCGGACAGGTCGGTCAGGGCCTGGCTGCGCAGCGCGACCACGGCCGCGGCGTCGTTGAGGCTGAGCGCCCCGGCTACGCAGGCCGCGGCGACCTCGCCCTGGCTGTGCCCGATCACCGCGTCGGGGCGTACGCCGCGGGCCCGCCACACGGCCGCCAGGGACACCATCACGGCGAAGAGGACCGGCTGAACGACGTCCACCCGGTCCAGGGAGGGGGCGCCCGGGTCGCCGCGCAGGACGGACGCGACCGACCAGGTCGTGAAGGGGCGCAGCGCGGCGTCACAGCGGTCGAGTTCGTCGGCGAAGACCGCGTCGCTGTCGAGCAGGTCGCGGGCCATGCCGGTCCACTGGGAGCCCTGGCCGGGAAAGACGAAGGCCAACTTCCCGTGTGGTCTGGCCTGTTGGGGGCCGACGATCTGATCCGGCTCGGGCTGTCCCTCGGCCAGCCGGCGCAGTGCGGTCAGCAGCGCGTCGCGGCCGCCCGCCTGCACGACGGCACGGTGCTCGAAGTGCGTGCGGTGGTGCGCCAGCGTGGCGGCCACGGACGACAGCGGCGCGTACGGCTCGTCGGCGAGGGCCCGGTGGAGCCGGTCGGCCTGCCCCTGAAGGGCGGGGACAGTACGTGCGGAGAGCGGGAAGAGGCTCGGGGCGAGGCGGTCGCCGGCGCTCGGACGGACCGGGTCCGGCGGGGTCTCCTCGGGCACCCGGGCGGGGCTCGGCGAAGCCCCCGCGCTCGGCCGGGCGTGTCCGGGCGGCGCTCCCGCACTCGGCCGAGCCGGGTCCTGCCCCAACTCCCCGCCCGGGCGAGCCGGGTTTCGCAGCCCCTCCTCGCTCGGGCAGGCCGGGCCCCCCGACACCCCCACACCCGCACGAACCGGCCCCCGCCCCAACTCCCCACCCGAACCGGCCAGATCCCGCAGCGCCCCCTCACTCGGGCCAACCACGCCCCGCGACACCCCCGCACCCGACCGAGCCGGAACCTGCCCCGACTCCCCGCCCGGGCGATCCAGATCCCGCAGCGCCGCCTCGTCGGCGTCGGCCGGGCCCCGCAATCCCTCCTCGCTCGCCCGAACCGGGCACCGCTCCGGCTCCCCGCCGCCCGCCCGAGCCGGCTCCCGCGGCGCCTCCTCCAGCACCACGTGCGCGTTCGTGCCGCTGATGCCGAACGCGCTCACGCCGGCCCGCCGTATTCGCTCGTCGTCCCGGGGCCAGCTCCGGGCAGTGGTGAGCAGGGTCAGGCCGCTGTCGGGCCAGTCGACGTGTTCGGTGGGGGTGTCGGCGTGCAGGGACGCCGGGAGTTGCTCGTGGGCGAGGGACAGTACCGTCTTGATGACGCCGCCGATGCCCGCGGCGGCCTGGGTGTGGCCGAGGTTGGACTTCAGCGAGCCGATGCCGAGCGGCCGGTCGGCGGGGCGGCCGGGGCCGAACACGGCGGCCAGTGCCCGCCCCTCGATGGGGTCGCCGAGCGGGGTCCCGGTGCCGTGGGTCTCGACGTAGTCGAGGTCGTCGGGCCGGAGACCGGCCGCGTCGAGGGCGGCGCGCACCACCCTTTCCTGCGCGGGGCCGTTGGGGGCGCTCAGGCCCTGGCTGCGGCCGTCCTGGTTGATCGCCGAGCCCTTGACGACCGCGAGGACCCGGTCCCCGTCGCGGCGGGCGTCCGCCAGTCGCTTGAGCAGGACCAGGCCGCAGCCCTCGGCCCACACCACGCCGTCCGCGCCGGCGGAGAAGGGCGCGCACCGCCCGGACGGCGACAGTCCGCGCAGCCGGCTGAACTCGACGTGCCCGCGCGGGGTCACCAGCAGCGTGGCCCCGCCGGCCAGCGCCAGGTCGCACTCGCCGCCCGCCAGCGCCCGCGCCGCCAGATGGAGGGCGACGAGGGAGGAGGAGCAGGCGGTGTCGACGGTGACCGCGGGGCCCTGGAGGCCGAGGGTGTAGGCGATGCGCCCCGACGCCACGCTGGCGGCCGAGCCGGTGCCGACGTGCCCGTCGAGCTGTTCCAGCGGGGCCGAGGCCAGATAGCCGCTGTCGTAGAGGCCGACGTAGACACCGGTGGAACTGCCGTTCAGTGCCTCGGGGACGATCCCGGCGCGCTCGATCGTCTCCCAGGCGGTCTGCAGCAGCAGCCGCTGCTGCGGGTCCATGGCGGCGGCCTCGCGCGGCGAGATGCCGAAGAAGGCGGCGTCGAAGCGGTCGATGCCGTTGAGGTAGCCGCCGCGCAGGGAGTACGCCGTGCCGGTGGCCTCCGGGTCCGAGTCGTACAGGCCCTGGGTGTTCCAGCGGCCCGGCGGTACCTCGGTGACGACGTCCTGGCCTGCGGACAGCAGCCGCCACAGTGCCTCGGGGTCGTCGGCGCCGCCCGGGAAGCGGCAGGCCATGGAGACGATCGCGATGTCGTCGTCCGTGCGTACGGGAGTCACGGGCGTCACGGACGGAGACTCGGCGACGGCAGGAGCCGGGGCGTCGCCGAACACGGCCTCGGCGAGTGCCGCGACGGTCGGGTGGTCGAAGACGAGGGACGGATCGAGGGTCCGGCCCGTCCGCTCCGAGAGTTCCGCGGCCAGGGTCACCAACTGCCGTGAGCCCAGCCCGAATTCGGCGATCGGCCGGTGCGGGTCGACGGCCAGCGGGTCCAGCCCGGATGCCTCGGCCACGGCGGACACCAGCCACGCCCGCACCCCCTCGGGCGTGGTGACGGACTGCTTCGGGGACTCGTTCGCAGGCATCTGGGGAGGTGTCCTCGTGACGTCGGGCTCGGGCTGATTCCCGTACGGGCGAAAAGGGCGATACGGCCGGCAATGCGGGCGTACGACGGAACACGCGGCCGGTGTACGGCCGCCTGGCCGCCGTCGGCGCCAAGCGGTGTGTGCCGACGGCGGGTGATCTCAGCGGGTGGCGAGCACGGCGAGGGTGCCGCCGAGGTGGGCCGCTCGGGAGGCGTGGCGCTGGATCTTGCCGCTGGACGTCTTGGGGATCGTGCCGGGGTGGACCAGGACGACGTCCCGCACGGGCACGCCGTGGGCCTCGCCGATCGCGCTGCGGATCAGGTCGGTGATCTTCTCCGCCTCGCCCGCGGCCTCCGGGGCCGCCTCGGCGACGAGGACGACCTGCTCACCCTCCACTCCCCCGTCTCCCCCGTCTCCCCCGTCGACGGAGAAGGCGGCGGTGCAGCCGGGGCGCAGGGCGGGGTGGGCCATCTCGGCGGACAGTTCGAGGTCCTGCGGGTAGTGGTTGCGGCCGTCGATGACGATGAGGTCCTTGAGGCGGCCGGTGACGAACAGTTCGCCCTCGCGCACGAATCCGAGGTCGCCGGTGCGCAGGAAGCGGCCCTCGCGGCCGGCGAGGGTGGCGCGGAAGGTCTCGCGGGTGGCGAGGGCATTGCGCCAGTAGCCCTTGGCGACGCTCGCGCCGGCCACCCAGATCTCGCCGACCTCGCCCTCGGGGAGTTCCTCGTGACGTTCGGGGTCGGCGATCACCAGGGTCACGCCCGGGCCGGGCCGGCCGCAGCCGACCGCCGCCGCGTCCGCCTCGCCCGCGTGCGGTCCGGTATCCGCGGCGGCGAGGAGACTGGGCGGGGTGTCCACCCGGCCGCCGGTGACCATCACGGTGGACTCGGCCAGGCCGTAGCAGGGGTAGAAGGCCTCGCGGCGGAAGCCGGCCGGGGCGAAGGTCTCGGTGAAGCGCCGCAGGGTGGCGGGCCGTACCGGTTCGGCGCCGTTGAAGGCGACCTTCCAGGACGTCAGGTCGAGTTCGTCGACGAGTTCCGGCGTGGCGTGCTTCAAGCACAGCTCGTAGGCGAAGTTGGGGCCGCCGCTGCTGTGCGGGCGGTACCGGCTGACGGCCTCCAGCCAGCGGTCGGGGCGCTGGAGGAAGTGCAGCGGGGAGAAGAGGGTGGCGGTGACGCCGAGGTAGAGCGTGTTCAGGACCGGGCCGATGAGGCCCATGTCGTGGTACATCGGCAGCCAGCTGACGATCAGTTCGCGGCCGTACTCCTCGATGGTGTCCGGGGTGTGGCCCATCCGTTCGGTGATGATCCGCTCGTTGTCGAGCAGGTTGCCGTGGGTGACGACCACGCCCTTGGGGGCGGAGGTGGAGCCGGAGGTGTACTGGAGGAAGGCGACCGAGTCGGCGGTGAGGTCGGGTTCGCGCCAGGAGGCGGCCGGCTCGTCGGGGATGTCCTCGGTGGCCACACAGGTGATGTCGGCCAGCTCGGGCAGCTGCTCGGCCATGCCGGTCAGGGCGGCGATCACCTCGCGGCCGCCCAGGATCACCTTGACGTCCGCGTCGGCTATCAGACGTCTCATCCGGGTCAGCGCACGGTGGTTCTGCGCCCGGCCCTGCGGGGGCACGCCCGGAACGGCGACGACCCCGGCGGACAGGCAGCCCAGGTAGCCGGTGATGAACTCCAGGCCGGGCGGGTAGAGCAGCATGGCCCTGGTCCCGGCCAGGCCGCGCTCCTGGAGCCAGCCGGCGACGGCCCGGGCGCGGTCGGCCAGACGCCCGTAGGAGATCTCCTGGATCTCCCCGCCGCAGTCGCCCGTGACGAGAAAGCGGTACGCGGTCCGGTCGGGCTGGTGCGAGGCGTGCGTGGTCAGCAGGTCGACCAGGGAACGAGCCATATGTACGTGTCTCACCTGTCTGGATAGGTGGCGAGGAACTGGAGTTCGAGGGCTCGGCAAGGGTGCGCACGCAAGCCGCGGGCGGACCGGCCCCCTTGCCCGTCCGTCCCTCTCGACCGCTCGCCCGAGGTGCCGCGACACCACTTGCTACCGGTGAGTAACACGCTAGCAAGTCCCACGGCCCCGGCGGGCCGCCACAGTGTAAACCCTGTGCATCAAACGGAATTTGAGAGCTCAACGACATGCCCGCTCATCACGGGATGGCTGCACGCAAAAGGCCCCGACACCGAGCATCTCGGTGTCCGGGCCTTGCGGGCCGGTTGCCGTCAGCCGCCGTCGAGTCGGGCGCGCAGAAGCCCCTTGCCCAGTTCGGCACCCTTGCGGCTGTCCGCCTGAGCCTTGCGGAACAGGTCGGCGACCTCGGTGTCCTTCTCGCGCTCCGCGTCCTGGATGTAGCTCTCCAGGCGCAGCGCGTTGCTCAGGCACGCTTCCACATACCAGATCAGGTTGTAGTCCTTGTCCGGCGTACCGGTCACGCCGCCGGTCTCCGTGCTGCTGGTCATTCGGGCCTCCTCCAGCGGTAGACGTTCCGGGACCGCCCGGGTACCCGCCCTCCGGCCGGGCACACCGCCCAGCAATTCCGACAGTTGCCACAGAAGCGAACAGAGTCCGAGCACTTTCGAAGCGATGTTTCCATCGACCGTGCGAGACCGGTCGATGACGGTGTGTACTGTGCTGCGGGTGCCTCACGTGAGGGCTTCGTGCTCTCCGCTGCCCGGTTTCTCCCCACCTCCCCCCGGATCTCTCCCGACTTTCCCTTGGAACCGATTCGATGATCGAATTACCGGACCTGGTGGCCGGCGGTCTCGCCGCCGGCACACTGTCCGCGCTCGTCCTCGGCGGCGGGTTGCTGCGATCGCGGCGCCAACAGGCCGCGCAACGCACGGAGATCACCGCACTGCGCGCCCAACACGACGGCGTGATACGGGTCTTCACGGCGGAGGTGGAGCATCTGGCGGCGCAGCGCGTACCCGCCGCCGCCCGCCGACTGGCCCATCCGCACGTGGTCGTCCCGGGCCCCCTGGATCCGCAGATCGCCGGGGCGCCGCTCGGTCTCGCGCTGGAGAACGTGCTGAGCGGGCTGCGGGCCGAGCTGGCCGCGCAGCGCACCCGGATCGACGCGGCCGCGCAGGCCGGGATGCGCGGGGCCACCCGCGAGATCCAGGCCGCGCTGTACCGGCTCCAGGACGCACTGCGCGGACTGCAACAGCGCTATGACGATCCGGAGTTGGCGCAGACGCTGTTCCAACTGGACCACGAGAACGAGCAGTCGCTGCGGCGCGCGCAGGTCGCCGCGGTGGTGTGCGGGGCCTGGGTCGGACTCGCCCGCGAGGAGTCGCATCTGGTGGAGGCGGTGACCGGTGGCCAGGCCCGGCTGGCGGGCTACCACCGGGTCCGGGTGCACAACCATCTGGAACCGGGTACCGCGCTGGTCTCGCACGCCGTCGAGCCGGTCGCGATCATCGTCGCGGAGCTCCTCGACAACGCGCTGCGGCACTCCGCGCCGGACACCGACGTCCTGGTCAACCTGGAGCACGTCCATCACGGCGTCTGCGTCACCCTCGACGACGCGGGCCTCGGCATGACCCAGGACGAACGGGCCCGTGCGCAGCGGCTGGTGGCCGGTTCCGAGCCGATCCTGCTCACCGACCTCGGCGATCCGCCGCGCATGGGGCTCGCCGCGATCGGCCGGCTCACCCGGCAGTTCGACCTGGGCGTGGACCTGTCCTCGCCGTCACCCTACGGCGGGGTGCGCGCGGTGCTGCGGGTCGACAGTCACCTCCTGAGCCGCCTCGACCCCGTCGAGCACCCGCCGGCGGCCAGCACGCCGCGCTCGACCCGCAGGTCCGCGCCGCAGGCACCGGCCGCCGTCTCCCACGGCCACGACGGTGGCGAGCAGAGCCACGGGTACGGGGCCGAGCCGAGCGACGACGCCGCCACCGCCGTATCGGGGCATCAGGCATCGCAGGCCGACGCGGGCGGCCTGCCGCGGCGGCGGCGCCGGACGCGGGGCGCGGCGCCGGACGCACCCGCGCCGGAGCGGGCGGCGCGCCGCCCGGAGGAGGCCGCGGCCGCGCTCGGCGCGCTGCAGTCCGGCACCGCCGCGGCCCGCGGGCACACCGAGGGCGCGCGGATCGCCGTACGGGAGGAGACCGCCGTACCGGAAGCGACTGCGCACGACATCGAACCGGCCGACTACGAACAGACCGACTACGAAGGGGGAGCGGCTCGATGACCAGCCGCGATGCGGGCGACACGGCGTGGGTGCTCGAACCGATCCTGCAGGTTCCGCATGTCGTCGCCGCCGTCCTGCTGACCAGGGACGGACTGGTGACGGGTTACACGGAGGCGCTGTCGCAGGCCTCGGCCGAGCGGGTCGCCGCGATCACGAGCACCGTGCAGGGCGCGTGCCGTGCCGCGGCCGCCGCGTTCGCCGACGCCGACCGGGCCGAGGTGCGGCAGGTCGTCGTCGAGTCGGACCACGGCTACGTCCTGATCGTGCCGACGGACCACGGCACCTGTGTGGCCGCCTACGGGGACAGCGAGGTGCGCCTCGACCTGCTCGCGCACCGGGTCCACTCGCAGGTGGCGCGGCTGGGCGAGAAGGCGATGGCCGCGGCGACCCGAGGGGCCGACGGCGGCACACCGGCATGACCGGCCGCCGGGCCGGCCGTCCCCTGGTTCCCGCGTATCTGTCGACGGGCGGTGTGGCCCGGACCGGCCGGCCGCCATTGGAGCGGCTGTCGGTGCTCACCCGCAGCGGTGTGCCGGTGGCGACAGGGCTGTCCGCCGATCTGCCCGCCGCCGCGCTCGCCCTGCTCGACGCCCTTGAGGACGGGTCGCTCACGGTCGTGGAGGCGGCGGCCCTGCTGCGGCTGCCGGTCTCGGCGGTCCGGGTCCTGGCCGCCGACCTGATCGACCAGGACCTGGTACTGGCCCGCCCGCCGATCCCGCCCGCCGAACGCTTCGACCCCGAACTGCTGAAGAGAGTGGCTGATGGCCTCCGCACCCTCAAGCACGACTAGCGGGATCCACCTGCCCGACACGGCTCGTGACCTGGTGAAGATCCTGGTCGCGGGCCCCTTCGGGGTGGGCAAGACGACACTCATCGCCTCGGTGTCCGAGATCCGTCCGCTGCACACCGAGGAGCCGCTGAGCGAGGCGTCCGCGCGGGTGGACGATCTCGCCGGGGTGCGGGACAAGTCGACGACGACCGTCGCCGTCGACTTCGGGCGGATCAGCCTGCCGGGCGGGATCGTGCTGTACCTGTTCGGCACGCCCGGCCAGGAGCGGTTCCGGTCGCTGTGGGACGACATCGCGTACGGGGCACTCGGCGCCCTCGTGCTGGTCGACAGCCGCCGGATCGACGCGTCGTTCGACGTGCTCGGGCTGGTGGAGGAGACCGGGCTGCCGCACGCGGTGGCCTTCAACGCCTTCCCCGACGCGCCGGGCCACTACACCGAGGCGCAGGTGCGCGCAGCCCTGGACCTGGAGCCGGGCACGCCGATCGTGACGTGCGACGCCAGGGACGGCAACTCCTCGATCGACGCGCTGCTCACGCTGGTCCACCATCTGATCGACCGCCACCCCCCGGAGCACCGGTGACCACCTATCCCCCGCCCCAGCAGTCCTTCTCCCGCTCGACGCCCGTGCGGCTGTGGGAGGACGGCTTCGCGCTGGACCCGTACCGCTACTACGCCGCCCTGCGCGCCCAAGGCCCGGTCGGCTGGGCGGAGTTGGCGCCGGGCGTGCCGGCGTACGTCGTCACGGACCGGCGGGCCGCGCTGGATCTGCTCAACGACACGGACGCGTTCTCGCACGACCCGCGACCCTGGGAGTCGACTGTCGCGGACGACTCGCCGGTGCTCGGCATGATGCGCTGGCGGCCCAACTCGCTGTTCGCGGACGGCGCCGCCCACCTGCGCTACCGCGGTGCGCTGATCGACACCTTCGAGCAGATCGAGCCGCACGACCTGCGGGCGCGGGTGCACCGAGCGGTACGTCTGCTGGTGAGCCGGATCGGGCCGCGCGGCGAGGCCGATCTGGTGGGCGAGTTCGCCCGGCCGCTGATGGCGCTGGTGTTCAACAGCCTCTTCGGGCTGCCGGACAGTCGCAGCGACCGGCTCGACTCCGCGCTCGGCAAGATGATGGAGGGCGGCGCCGAAGCGGCTCAGGGCGAGGTGGAGTTCAGCAGGTACGTCCTCGGGCTGATCGCCGCCAAGACGGAGCGGCGCGGCGACGACCTGCCGAGCCGGCTCCTGGACCATCCGGCCGGGCTGACCCCGGAGGAGGTCGCCTGGCAGGTGTTCCTGACGCTCGGCGCCGGGCACGAGCCGACCGCGAACCTGGTGTCCAACGCGCTGTCGCGGATCCTCGGCAACCCGCTCTACTACTCCACCCTCACCAGCGGTGCCCGGACGGTGCTGGACGCCGTGGTCGAGGTGCTCCACCACGAGACGCCGCTGGCGAACTACGGCATCCACTACGCCCGCCGTCCCGTGCCCCTCCACGGGGTGTGGATCAGGGCTGCCGTCCCGGTCGTGATCTCCTACGGGGCGCTCGCCCACAGCGCCGAGCAGGAGGTCACCAGCGGCCGCCACCCCAAGGACGCCTCGCACCTGTCGTGGTCGGCCGGCCCGCATGCCTGCCCGGTCAAACAGCACACCCTGCTCATCGCGACGGAGGCGATCGAACAGCTCACCCAGTGGCTGCCCGACCTCGAACCCGTTGTGCCCCGCGAGCGCCTCAGCTGGCGGCCCGGCCCCTTCCACCGCTCGCTCACCTCACTGCCCGTCCGGTTCAGCCCCCGCGCATCCGACCAGCCAGGAGCCCCGTCGTGACCGTGACCGATCGCATCGACCGCTTTGTCATCGACCCGTTCGGATCCGACATCGCCGGCGAGAGCGCCCGGCTGCGCGCCCTCGGCCCGATCGTGCCCGTGGAGCTGCCGGGCGGCATCCCCGCCTGGGCGCCCACCGGCTACGACGTCCTCAGGGACCTCATCCTCGACCCGCGGGTCAGCAGAGATCCCCGCAAACACTGGCGGCTGTGGCCCGAGGTCGGCGAACACCCGTCCTGGGGCTGGGTCCTGGGCTGGGTGGGTGTGGTCAACATGCTCTCGACGTACGGCGCCGACCACGCCCGGCTGCGCAAGCTGGTCGCGCCGAGCTTCACGCACCGGCGCACCGAGGCGATGCGGCCGCGGGTGGAGGCGATCACCACGGAGCTGCTGGACGCGCTGGAGGCCGCCGACACCGACGTCGTCGACATCAAGGCGGGGCTCGCTCAGCCCCTGCCGATGCAGATCATCTGCGAACTGTTCGGCGTGCCCGAGGAGTTGCGGGCGGACACCGGGCGGCTGATCGCGGCCATCATGGACACCTCCGACCCGAGCCCGGAGCACGCCGCGTTCGTGCAGCAGCAGATCGGCACGGTGCTGCCCGCGCTCATCGCGCACCGCAGCGAGCACCCCGGCGACGACCTGACGACGGAACTGATCCGGGTCCGGGACGAGGACGGCGACCGGCTCAGCGACGAGGAACTGCTGTACACGCTGCTGCTGGTGATCGGCGCCGGATTCGAGACGACGGTCAACCTCATCGGCAACGCCGTCGTCGCCCTGCTCCGGCGTCCCGAGCAGCTGGCGGCCGTACGGTCCGGGGAGATCGGCTGGGACGCGGTGGTCGACGAAACGCTGCGGGTCCACCCCTCCATCGCCTCGCTGCCGCTGCGGTTCGCCGTCACCGACCTCACCGTCGGCGACGTCACCGTTCCGGCCGGGGACGCGATCATCACGACATACGCCGCCGCGGGGCTGGATCCCGCGCACTACGGGCCGGACGCGGACGCCTTCGACGCGGCGCGCCGGGCCGACGACCACCTGGCGTTCGGGATCGGCGTGCACCGGTGCATCGGCGCGCCGCTGGCCCGTACGGAGGCTCTGACCGCACTGCCGGCGCTGTTCGAGCGGTTCCCGGACCTGCGGCAGGCCGTGGACGCGGACGAGCTGCGGCAGGTGCCGTCGTTCATCGCGTTCGGCTGGCAGGAGATTCCGGTACGGCTGCACGGCTGACCGGAGAGTCAGTACCGCTGCAGCGACGTGAGGCGCGGGAGCGCGACCGGTCCCCCGTTCCGGTCGGGCCCCCGCGGTGCCTAGAACTTACGTGTGAAACAGAACAGATGTGAATCGCGTCGATGCCCGCTGTGCCGTGCACAGGGCTCACCCGTGCACAGGTGAGTCCGGATGGCCCGGTTTCGCCCGGTCGAGGACGGGCGGTTCGAGGTCGTCCAGGACCAGGTGGGCCAGGACGACCTCGTAGAGATCGCTGCCGGCGGCCAGCAGCCGGCGTTCGAGGACGGGTTCCGCGCTGCGGACGTGCTCGCGCACGGTCTGCGCGTGCATGCCGAGTGTCTGGGCGGCCCGTTCGGAGTTCCCGCCCGCCGCGATCCAGGTGCGCAGCGTCCGGCGCAGGTCCCGGGCATCGGCGTCCAGTCGGCCGAGGAGGTCGTGCGCCCACGTGTGGACCGCGGTCCCGGCGAGAAGGTCGGCGAGCCGGGTGGGGGCGGTTTGCTCCGCGCCCCGCGCGGCCGGGATCTCGGCCAGGCCGACCTGGGTGTTCAGGGCGAGGTGGGCGGCGGCGCGGACGGTCAGGTCGGAGAAGTCGGTGCCCAGCATGCCTTCGACGCGTTCCATCCGGGCGCGGACGGTGTTGCGGCTGACGCCGAGGACCTTCGCCGCGTTGACGGCGGTGAACTCCAGCCCGAGCCGCGTGGTGGCGAGGAGTTCGGCGCGGGTGTGGTGCGGCAGGGTGTCGAGCGGGCGCAGCACCTGGGCGGTCCAGTCGCGCAGGGCGACGGGGTCCATCAGACGTTCGGGGTGGGTGCGTTCGGCGTAGACGGCCGCCTTGTCGGGCCGGAAGTGCGCGACGGCGAGGGCGCTGACGGCCTGCCCGTAGGCGGTGGCGGTGCGGGCCAGGCTCTGCCGGACGCTGCCGCCGAGAAAGACGCCGGGGTTGCGCTCGATGAGCGATCGCAGGGCCTCACCGACCGCTTCCCCGGAGGTCACGACGATCACGTGCCCGTCCATGGCGGGGCAGCGCACGACGAGGGCCTGCTCCTGGGTTGCCGCGAGGCACTCCTCCGCGATGCGGTCACGCTCCTCGGCGTCGCCTTCGAGGACGTAGACGCAGGCCGTGTCCGTGTCGAGCAGCCCCGGCCACAGGCCCGCGGCGACACGGCGGGCGGACACGGTGTCCTCCACCATCAGCAGTTGCAGGATCGCCAGCCGCAGATCGGAGGTCGCCCGCTCCAGCCGGCGTCCGGCGACGGTCGACTCACGTGCCCGCAGCAGGAGCTCGACGACCTGCGCGGTGTGGGTCACGATGTCGGACGCCCGCCGGTCGAACGGCGACGTGCGCGCCACCGCGAGGACGCCGGCCGACGACGGGACCGACCGCTCCACCCTGACCAGCCGCAGATGCCGGCCCTCCCCCTCCCACGCGGCGGAGGCGATACGCCCGGCGACGATGTCCGCGACCAGGCCTGCGTCACGATCCGCGTCCAGGCGCACCGGGGTGCCGCCGAGGAGCGCGCCGGCGCCGTCCTGGAGGGAGGCCTCGCCGCGCACGGCGTCGGCGAGCCACGCGACGACCCGGCGTACGTCGCGCCCGGTCGGCCGCAGATGGTCGAGCAACTCCTGCGCCCATGCCGCGTCCGTGCCCGTCACCTCCGGGTGACGGAATCCGTCCTCTCGGCCAGCCACGTCGGCCCTCTCCTCGCCCATCGCATCACCCGGCATTTCGGTCAGGGACGTTACCTCACCCCTGCCGGACGCCCGCCTGTGCGAGCGCTCGTCCCGTCGCCCACGCGAACGTGCCGGTGGTCGTCGGGAGAGTGGCCGCTCGCCGTGGGCGGGCTCAGGTGAACAGCGAGCCCGTTCCCTGCGGGTCGAAGCCGGCGAGGGCCTCGTCGACGCGGGCGAGGGTGTCGGCGTGCAGGTCGACGCGGGCGGCGGAGAGGTTCTCGGCGATGTGGGCCGGGGTGCGGCTGCCGGGGATCGGCACCACGTGGTCGTCCTGGTGCAGCAGCCAGGCCAGCGCCAACTGGCCCGGCGTCAGCCCCAGGTCGGCCGCGATGCCGCGCAACGGGGCGTAACGGTCGTTGTTGGTCCTGAGGTTGGCCTCGTCGAAGCGCGGGATGTTGCGGCGGAAGTCATCCTCGGCGAGGTTCTGCACGGTGCCGGCCAGGAAGCCGCCGCCCAGCGGGCTCCAGGCCACGATCCCCACGCCCAGTTCCCGGGCGGCGGCATGCAGTTCGGGCTCGACGGGCTGCCACATCGACCACTGGGTCTGCACCGCGGCGACCGGGTGGACCGCGTGGGCCCGGCGCAGCTGGTCGGCCGTGACGTTGGACAGGCACAGGTGGCGCACCAGGCCGTCCTTCACGAGGTCCGCGACGGCGCCGACGGTGTCCTCCAGCGGGACCTGCGGGTCGGGGAAGTGCGGGTAGTACAGACCGATCACGTCGGTGCCCAGGTTGCGCAGCGACTGCTCGGCGTACCCGCGTACGTAGCGCGGCTCGGCGTTCACGGCGAGCTCGCCGAAGGCGTACGACACCGGGAAGCGGTGGCCCTCGGCGCCCTCGGGGACGCGGAAGCCGAACTTGGTGGCGACGGTCACGCCGTCACGCCGGCCCTTGAGGGCCTCGCCGACGACGCGTTCGTTGTGGCCGTCGGCGCCGTAGCCGTCGGAGGTGTCGATCAGGGTGGCGCCCTCGTCGAGTGCGGCGCGCAGTGCGGCGACGGCTCGCTCGTCGTCGATCTCGCCGTACATGCCGGGTGACAGCACCATTGCGCCGAAGCCGATCGCGGAGGTCTCGAGGTCGCCGAGGAAACGGCGGGGCAGGGTGGTCATCGGGCTGCTCCTGGTGTCCGGTCTCTTACGGTCTCGGTCACTTGCGGTCTCTTGCGGTCTCTTGCGGTCTCTTATGGCCCCAGCCTGTCCCCGGTTCCCTGCCGTCGTCCAAGACCTAGCGCTATAACCGTTGGTTATGGACGTTCATGTGCGAGACCTCCGCTACTTCACGGTGCTCGCGGAGCATCTGCATTTCACCGTGGCGGCCCAGAAGCTCTTCATCTCACAGCCCGCGTTGTCGAAGCAGATCCGGGCGCTGGAGCGGCAGTTGGGTTTTCCGCTGCTGGAACGCAGGCCCCGCGAGGTCGTCCTGACGCCCCAGGGACAGGCTCTGCTGCCGAAGGCCCGGCAGTTGGTGGCGGCCTGGGACGAGGCCTGGAGGGAGGCGCGGGCCGCCGGTCCGACGTTCTCGCTCACCGTCGGCATGCAGACGGCCGTCGGCCGTGACCTGCAGCGCGAGGCGCTGGCCCGGTTCCGGGACCAGGGCTGGCGGATCTCCCTGCGGCTGGTCAGCTGGGAGGATCCGACCGCGGGGCTCGGCGACGGAGGGTCTGATGTCGCGTTCCTGTGGCTGCCGCTTCCCGCGCCCGGCCTCGTCTCGCGCACGCTGGTCCGCGAAGACCGCTGGGTCGCCCTGCCGGCCGGCCATCGGCTCGCCGCCCGGCCGGCGGTGGACTTCGCCGACCTCGCCGACGAACCCTTCCTGGCACTGCCCCGCTCGGCCGGACCGGTGCGGGACTTCTGGCTGGCCACCGACGCGCGCGAGGGCCGGGAGCCCCGGATCGGCACCGAGGTGACGTCTCCCGCCGACGCCTTCGAGGCCGTCGCCTCCGGACTGGGCGTGGCCCTGCTGGCGGAGGGCAACGCCCGGCTCTACCCGCGCCCCGACGTGATCTGTCGCCCCCTGCGGGGCCTGGCACCGGCGGAGCTGGCCCTGGTGTGGCGCGCCGACGACGCCCGGCCCGAGGTGGCGGAGTTCGTGGCCGCGTTCACGCCGCTGCCGTGACCGGCGTACCATGCCACCCCCGCCATTCCCCTGACCGGCACACCATGCCGCACGCGGGCCTGCGCGGACGTCATGGCCACGCTCACGCCGCTGCCACAACCGGCGCCCCGTATGCCACCCACGCCACTCCCCCGGCCCGCACACCGTGCCGCACCCGGGCCTGCGCGGCCCGCACCCCCGCACGGCATAAGCTCGACAGATGGCCAAGTACTTCGACGTGCACCCCGACAACCCGCAGCCGCGCACCATCTCCCAGGTCGCCGACAGCGTCCGCTCCGGCGCGCTCATCGCGTATCCGACGGACTCCTGCTACGCACTTGGCTGCCGCCTGGGCAGCCGCGACGGCATCGACCGGATCCGGACGATCCGCCGGCTGGACGACCGGCACCACTTCACCCTCGTGTGCCAGGACTTCGCGCAGCTCGGCCAGTTCGTACGGATCGACAACGACGTCTTCCGCGCGATCAAGGCGTCGACGCCCGGCAGCTACACCTTCATCCTTCCCGCGACGAAGGAGGTGCCGCGCATGCTCCAGCATCCGAAGAAGAAGACGGTCGGCGTGCGCATCCCCGACCACGTCGTCACCCAGGCCCTGCTCACCGAGCTCGGCGAGCCGCTGCTGTCCAGCACGCTGCTGCTCCCCGACGAGGAGGAGCCGATGACGCAGGGCTGGGAGATCAAGGACCGGCTGGACCACGTCCTGGACGCGGTGGTCGACTCCGGGGACTGCGGCACCGAACCGACGACGGTCATCGACTTCTCCAGCGGCGAGGCGGAGATCGTACGGAAGGGCGCGGGCGACACGTCACGGTTCGAGTAACGGGTTCACCAAGGGGTGTTCACGGCGAGGTCAGAGGGCCAGGGGTGCGGAAGGTGCCCCTGATCGGGCGTGTCACGATGCCCATGATCCGTTCGGTCGTCCGGACGGTTCCGCCGGCCGACACTCCCACCGAGAGGCAGCCCCAGCCATGACCGCCGTACAGGGAACCGCAGTCGACATCACCACCGACGACGGCACCGCCGACGCCTATCTGGCACATCCCGGTGACGGCCGCCCCCATCCGGCCGTGCTGCTCTACATGGACGCCTTCGGGCTGCGGCCGCAGCTGACGTCCATGGCCGACCGGCTGGCCGAGGCCGGCTACACGGTGCTGGTGCCCAACGTCTTCTACCGTGACGGGCGGGCGCCCGTGGCGGAGCTGCCGGAGTTCATCGACGAGGGGACGCGGCCGAAGCTCTTCGAGCGGATCGGCCCGATCATGGCGGCGTTGACCCCGGAACTGGCGATGCGGGACGCGGACGCGTATCTGCGTCTGCTGGCCGACTCGCCCGCGGCCGCCGACGGCCCGATCGCCGTCACCGGTTACTGCATGGGTGCCCGGCTGGCTCTCCTCACCGCCGGCACCTACCCGGACCGGGTCGCCGCCGCGGCCGGCTTCCACGGCGGGCGGCTGGCGACCGACGCCCCGGACAGCCCGCATCTGGTGGCCGGCACCATCACCGCCGAGCTGTACTTCGGGCACGCCGACCAGGACCCGTCGCTGCCGGTCGAGCAGATGGAACGCCTGGAGGAAGCGCTCACCGCGGCCGGCGTCCGCCACACCTGCGAGGTCTACTCCGGCGCGCACCACGGTTTCACGCAGGCCGACACCGACGCGTACGACCGCGCGGCCGACGAGCGGCACTGGGCGGCCCTGCTCGACCTCCTGAAGCGCACCTTCTGACCGGCGGTGTCACGCGGGGTAGGTGTGCTTGGAGCGTGTCACACCCGGGCGCTCCCAAGAGCCTGTCTGGCCGGAACTCGCCCTTGCTTGACCGAAGTTCAACCCTGCCGAATGTGAGTTGACTCCTTACCCCGGGTTACCTTCAGGAACCGCTTGCTTTACGCAGCCATTACCCGTAACTCTTCCCCCTCAGGCCATGACTCGGGGGGAGTTGGCATATGGAAGGCACGGTTGACGGGTTCCGCTATGGGTTAGTGACCCCAGTGGTGGCCTATGTGATGGCATGTCTGGGAGGCGCGCTGGGGCTGCGCTGCACGGTCCGGTCCCTGCTCGACACGCAGTCGTGGAAGGCCGGCTGGCTGGCGCTCGGCGCGGCCTCGATCGGCTGCGGCATCTGGACGATGCACTTCATCGCCATGATCGGTTTCCAGGTCGAGGAGACCCGGATCCGCTACGACGTGAGCCTGACGGTGCTCAGTCTGGCCGTGGCGATCGTGGTGGTCGGCATCGGCGTGTTCATCGTGGGCTATCGCGGTGCGAGCCCGGTCGCGCTGTCCGCCGCGGGCGTCGTCACCGGACTCGGTGTCGCCGCCATGCACTACCTGGGCATGGCCGCGATGCACCTGAACGGAGACGTGCGCTACGACCCGCTCGTCGTCGCGCTCTCGGTACTGATCGCGATCGTCGCCGCCACCGCGGCCCTGTGGGCGGCCGTCACCATCCGCGGCTTCCTGACGAGCCTCGGGGCCAGCCTGATCATGGGCGTGGCCGTGTCCGGGATGCACTACACGGGAATGGCCGCCGTGAGTGTCCACCTGCACGGCACAGGCAGCGGCACCTGGGCCGGCGACTCACCCCACTCGCTGCTCTTACCCATGCTGCTGGGGCCCGTCGTCTTCCTCGTACTGGCGGGTGTGGTGGTGATGTTCGACCCGCTGCTGGTCCTGGGCGACGGCGACTGGAGCCGGTCCGCACGGCTCGGGCGAGCCACGCCGCCCCCGCCCGCCGAACCGCCGCGCTCCGCCTTCGAGAGCACGGCCCGCGCCGTACCGCGACCGCGACAGCCGTACGAGACTCCACCGCGCACCCGCCGCCGGTGAGCTGACCCAACTCCCGGCCGGCTCTAGATCGTTGTTACGGTGCACCGGTGTCTGATTCCTCACGTGATACCGCCGAAGGCGCCGGCTGGGGCTCCGCGGAACGCGGTGCGTACCAGCAACTCATGCCGCAGAAGGTCGAGAAGATCTCCTGGCTCGACCCGCGGATGCTCTGGGCCGCCCGCAACGGCGTCGTGGCCTCCTGGTTCGGGGACCCCACGGCCCGTACCCGCAACCGGTGGGTCGAGCAGCGGGCGGCGGCCGGCGCACCGGCCGACAAGGTGATCCGGCGCGACGACCCGGACCGGTTCTCCTTCATGGTCATCGGCGACACGGGCGAGGGCGACGATCCCCAGTACGCCGTCGTGCCCGGGTTCCTGAAGGCCGGTCAGGACACGCGGTTCGCGGTGGTCGCCAGTGACGTGATCTACCCGGTGGGCAGCGCGGACGACTACGGCACGAAGTTCTTCCGCCCGTACCAGGACTACCGGGCGCCCATATACGCGATACCCGGCAACCACGACTGGTACGAGGACCTCGGCGCCTTCATGCGGGTCTTCTGCGACGACGCCCCGCCCCTCGAACCGGAGCCCAAGCCCCGCCCCCTCACCCGCGCCTGGCTGCGGTCCCTGCTGTGGCACCGGCCTCGCGCGAACGACGGCCAACGCCTCGACGAGGTACGGGCGTTGCGTTCCGCGGCCGCCCAACAGGCCGTCCAGCCGGGCCCGTACTGGGCCGTCGACGCCGGACCGGTGCGGATCATAGGCATCGACACGGGCCTGCTGGGCACCCTCGACGCCGAACAGGGCGCCTGGCTGCGCGAGGTCTCCCAAGGGCCCCGCCCGAAGATCCTGATCACCGGGTCGCCGGTGTACGTGGACGGCGAGCACCACCCCTGCGCGATCGACGGCGGCGGCACGGTCGACGACATCGTCCGCGACCCCGACCACCACTACGTGGCGGCGATAGGCGGCGACATCCACAACTACCAGCGCTACCCGGTGCAGGTGGACGGCCGCACCATCCAGTACGTCGTCGCGGGCGGCGGCGGCGCGTTCATGCACGCCACCCACACCATCCCCCACATCTCGGTCGCGAACGTCACCGAGAAGGACTTCCGCTGCTATCCGCTGCGCGGCGACTCCCTCGCCTTCTACAGCAGGCTGTACGGCCGTCGGCTGCGCCTGCGCCGCTTCTTCACCCTCACCGAGGCCGAGGCGACCGCCGTGGTCGCCGAACGGCTCGGCATCACACCGACCCGTACGCCCGGCGAGCCCACGCGGATCACCCGGCGCACCCGTCTGGTGGCCAGCCTGCTGGGCGCGGGCGGCCGCCCCGACCGGACCTCGCGGTTCCGGCTCCCGGTCCGCAAGATCTACACGCAGCTGTTCTCGCCCAGCTCGGCCACGTACAGCCCGCCGTTCTTCAAGTGCTTCCTGCGCCTGGACGTCACGCCGGAGACGATCCGGCTGCGCTGCTACGCGGCCACCGGCAACCGCGCCCAGGAGATCGATCCACCGGTCGAGGACGAGATCACCATCCCGCTGACCTGATCGCAGCCGTACGTCCACCGCCTGTGACAATCCAGACCCGACCGCTGTACGACACGACCGCTGGAGGAGCCCGTGCCGCCGACCTCTCGACCGCTGCGCAAGCTGGGCTTCCTGACCATCGGGCTGTTCGACGAGGCGGATCCGCGCCGGGGCCACGAGTCCACGCTGGAGATCATCGAGCTGGGCGAGCGGCTGGGCTTCGACAGCGCGTGGCTGCGCCACCGCCATCTGCAGTACGGCATCTCGTCGCCGGTGGCGGTCCTGGCGGCGGCCTCGCAGCGCACCCGCCGGATCGAGCTCGGCACCGCCGTCATCCCGCTGGGCTGGGAGAACCCGCTGCGGCTGGCCGAGGACCTGGCGACGGTCGACCTGCTGTCCGGCGGTCGCCTCAACCCCGGGGTGAGCGTGGGCCCGCCCATGCACTACGACCAGGTCAAGGGCGCCCTGTACCCGGACACGGCGGAGGCCGAGGACTTCAGCTACGAGCGGGTGCGGCGGCTGCTGGACTTCGTGCGCGGGGAGCCGGCCACCGACTTCAGCGGGGTCGAGGGGTTCGAGGTGTTCAGTGACCGGGTGCAGCCGCACTCCCCCGGGCTGGGCCGCCGCCTCTGGTACGGCGGCGGCAGCCTGGGCTCGGCGAGGTGGGCCGGCGAGCACGGCATGAACTTCCTGGTCAGCAGCGTCGTCAAGGCCGAAGGGGCCGAAAGGGCCGAAGGCGCACCGGACTTCGCCGAGATCCAGCTGTCCCACATCCGCGCCTTCCGCGCCGCCCACCCCGACGGCGAGGCCGCCCGCGTCTCCCAGGGCCTCGTCGTCATCCCCACCGACTCCGCCTCGCCCGAGCAGCGCGCCAAGTACGAGGAGTACGCGGCGAAGCGCACCCCTCGTACGGCGACGCCGCAGGGCCCGGCCCGTCTGATGTTCGCCCCGGACATCGTCGGCACGTCGGCCGAGATCGCCGAACGGCTGCACGCGCATGCCGCGTTCCGCGAGGTCGACGAGGTCGCGTTCGCGCTGCCGTTCACCTTCGAGCACGAGGACTACGTGCAGATCCTCACCGACATGGCGACGAAGCTGGGCCCGGCGCTGGGGTGGCGACCCGGCGTCTGAGCGGGGTCACCAGCGCCCGGGCTCGGTGCCGGTGATCGGCTCCGACGGCTTGCCGTCCACCCCTACCGGGACGTCTCCGGTGAGCATCACCCGGTGCATGGTCCGGGGGAAGCCGAGGTGGGCGTTGTCGCCGGGCGCGAGGTGGATGGTGGCCCGGTTGTCCCAGAAGGCCACGCTGCCCGGCTCCCAGCGGAACCGGACCGTGTACTCGGGCCGGGTCGCCTGCTCCAGCAGCATCTCCAGGATCGCGGCGCTCTCGGCCCGGGAGAGGTCGGCGATCTGCTCGACGTAGTAGCCGTTGACGTACAGGATCCGCTCCCCGGTCTCCGGGTGGACGCGCACCAGGGGGTGCAGCGAGGCGACCTGATGGTCCAGCAGATGCCGCACGTACGCGTCCTCGCCCGGCCGCGGCTGGTAGCCCACCCCGAGCCGGTGCTCGGCGCGCAGCCCGTCGACGAACTCCCTTACCGGGCTTGAGAGTCCGGCGTAGGCGGCCGCCAGGTTGGACCAGGTGGTGTCGCCGCCGTACGGCGGGACGGTCTCCGCGCGCAGGATCGTCGCGGCCGGCGGGTCGACGCGGGCGCCGTGGTCGCAGTGCCAGCCGCGCAGCAGGGTGTGCCGTCGGCGCTGCAGCCATTCGTCGTGCTCCATGCCGAATCTGCCGCCCAGCTCCAGCCGGTCGGCGGTCGTCTCGATCTCCGGGAAGTCCGGCGGCGAGGCGCCGCCGCGCTTGCGCAGCACGACCGGTTCGCCGAAGCGGCGAGCGAACGCGATGTGCCCCGCGTGATCGAGTCGCTGCCCGCGGAAGAACACCACCTTCCAGCGCAGCACCGCCGCCCGGATCGCGGCGACCACTGCGTCGTCGAGGCCGCCGGCCAGGTCGACGCCGGTGATCTCCGCTCCGATGTGTCCGGCGACCGGTTTCACCTCGATCCCCTCGTCCGAGCGGTCCGCGGTGGCCCTGTCCGTCGTCATGCGTGCTCCGATGGTCCGTCCCTGCCGGCCCGGTTCGGCCGGTTCCAGGGAGATCGTGACAGCGTTCGGCGGGCCTGGCGACAGGGCCTCGTCCCCGCCTGTACGACAGCCACCACCGCGTCCGCCACGCCCGCGACGGAGCGCCCGGACGTGTCGATGTGCGCCGAGCCGTGGCCCTCGTCGCGCATCAGCTCCTGATAACGCCGGGTACGGGCCAGGAACTTGTCCACCAAGTACCGTTCCCGGTCCGTCCGCTCCGCGTAGCGAGCCGACTCGCGCAGCCGGTCGCCCAGGACCGCGTCGTCCACCGTGAGCCACACGGCCCGGGTGTGCGGGACGGTCAGCCGGGTCACGCGGGTGGGCCACAGTGCGGAGCCCTCCAGGACCAGGCCGGGGCCGTCGCCGGTAGCGCGGTCGGTGATCAGTTCCTCGATGCGCGGCCACAGGCGGGCATAGTGGTCGAGGACCGAGCCGATCAGCTCGTCGACGTCGAGAGTCGCGTAGTGCTCGGCGACGTGCGGGGGCATCTCCCACTCCGCCGTGTGCCAGGGCCGCCCCGGATGCCGGGCCAACTTGTCCGTCGAGCGGCAGTCGAACCCGAGCCGCTCCGCGACCACCCGGGCCACGCTCGACTTCCCGGCGTGGGACGTCCCCCCGATCAGCACCACCCGCACCTCCCGCATACGCGACACCTCCCTGAGCCCCGTCCGTCCGGTTGATCATTGCTGCCCCTGTCCCTGACTCTGGATGCACGACACAGTCAAGGGAAGGTCCCGCAGTGATCAGCATCCCGACCCACACCCTCAACGACGGTACGACGATCCCCGCCCTCGGCCTCGGCACCTGGCCGATGGACGACACACAGGCGGAACAGGCGGTACGCGGCGCGCTGGAGGCGGGATACCGCCTGGTCGACACGGCGACGAACTACCGCAACGAGACCGGCGTCGGCCGTGGCGTGGCCGGCAGCGGCGTGCCCCGGGAGGAGATCGTGGTGACGACCAAGCTCCCCGGCCGCCATCACGGCTACGAGGAGACCCTCGCCTCCTTCGAGGAGTCCCGCACCCGCCTCGGCCTCGACCAGGTGGACCTGTACCTGATCCACTGGCCGCTCCCCCGCGTCGACAAGTACGTCGACTCCTGGAAGGCCATGATCAGGCTGCGCGAGGAGGGGCTGGTCCGCTCGATCGGCGTCTCCAACTTCACGGCCGAGCACATCGAACGGCTGGAGAAGGAGACCGGCGTCCTGCCCGCCGTCAACCAGATCGAGCAGCACCCCTTCCTCCCGCAGGACGAGCTGCGCTCCTTCCACGCCGGAAAGAGCATCGTCACCGAGAGCTGGAGCCCGCTGGGCCGGGGCACGGCCCTGCTGGACGACCCCGCCGTCGTCGCGGTCGCCGAGGCCCACGGGGTGACGCCCGGGCAGGTCGTGCTGCGCTGGCACGTCCAGCTCGGCGCGATCCCCATCCCGAAGTCGGCGGACCCGGAACGGCAGCGCCACAACCTCGACGTCTTCGGCTTCGAACTGGACGCCGCCCAGATGGCGGCGATCGCCGACCGCGCCCCTCGGCGGATCGGCGGGGATCCTGAGACGCACGAGGAGTTCTGACTCGTCGGCGGGGTACTCGGGGGCCCGCGGGACAGGGCGGCCCGGTGGTGCGGCACGCCCGGGAAGGAGCCGACGGTGGGCGAGCGCGACCGGCTGCGGGACTACCACGGAAAGCGGGACTTCGGCCGGACCGCCGAGCCGCGCGGGCGACCGGCCCCGTCCGGCGGGGGACCCCGCTTCGTCGTGCAGATCCATGACGCGAGGACCCTGCACTTCGACTTCCGGCTCCAGGTGGACGACGTACTGAAGTCCTGGTCGGTCCCGAAGGGCCCCTCCGCCGACCCGAAGGACAAGCGGCTCGCCGTGCCCACCGAGGATCACCCGCTGGAGTACGAGGAGTTCGAGGGCGTGATCCCGCGGGGCGAGTACGGCGGCGGCACGGTCATCGTCTGGGACCACGGCACGTACGAGCCGCTGAGCCACGACCGGAAGGGCCGGCCCGTCGACTTCGGGGAGTCGCTGGAGCACGGGCACGCGACGTTCCGGCTGCACGGTGCGAAGCTGCACGGCACGTACGCCCTGACCCGGTTCCGGGGCGGCGACGACGAGTCCTGGCTGCTGGTGAGGAAGGCCGAGGGACGCGCCCAGGGGCATGGCACGCCGGATCCGCGCCGGGCCCGTTCCGTGCGCTCCGGCCGCACGCTCGCCCAGGTCGGCGCCGAACACCGGGAGGACTGAGCCGCTCGCGAGACCCAGTGCCTTTCGAGTGATCAGTGCCTCTCGACTGATCAGTCCGGAGTCAGTGTCTGCTCGGCCCAGATGGTCTTGCCGCTGCCGGTCTGCCGACTGCCCCAGCGCTGGGTGAGCTGCGCGACCAGGAGCAGTCCGCGGCCCCCTTCGTCGAAGGCGTGGGCGCGGCGCAGGTGCGGGGAGGTGGAACTGCCGTCGGAGACCTCGCAGATGAGGGTGCGGTCGCGGATCAGCCGTAGCTGGATGGGCGGTTCGCCGTAGCGGATCGCGTTGGTGACCAGTTCGCTGACGACGAGTTCGGTGACGAAGGCGGCCTCGTCCAGTCCCCACTCGGTGAGTTGCTCGGTGGCGGCCTGCCGGGTCGCGGCCACGTGGGCGGGGTCCGGTGTGACGTCCCAGGTGGCGACCTGGTCCGCGCCCAGTGCCCGGGTGCGGGCCAGCAGCAGGGCGACGTCGTCGCTGGGCTCCTCCGGCAGTACGGCCTTCAGCACGGTGTCGCACAGGGCGTCGAGGGTTTCGGTGCGGGCTGTCAGGGCGCGGCACAGTTCGTCGGTGGCGTGGTCGATGTCGCGGTCCCGGTCCTCGATGAGGCCGTCGGTGTAGAGGGCGACGACCGAGCCTTCGGGCAGTTCCACTTCGCTGGCTTCGAAGGGCAGGCCGCCGACGCCGAGCGGGGGGCCCGCGGACAGGGGGATGAGCTGTGCGGTGCCGTCGGGCAGGACCAGGGCCGGCGGGGGGTGACCGGCGGCGGCCATGGTGAGGCGGCGGGAGACGGGGTCGTAGACGGCGTAGAGGCAGGTGGCGCCCAGTTCCGCGGCCTCCTCGTCGGTGTCGTCGGACGCGAGGTGGGTGACCAGGTCGTCGAGGTGGGTGAGGAGTTCGTCGGGCGGCAGGTCGACGTCGGCGAGGGTGCGGACGGCGGTGCACAGACGTCCCATGGTCGCCGAGGAGGGGATGCCGTGGCCGACGACGTCGCCGACGACGAGGGCGACCCGGCTGCCGGAGAGCGGGATCACGTCGAACCAGTCGCCGCCGATGCCGGCGATCGACCCGGAGGGCAGATAGCGGTGGGCCACCTCGACCGCGGCCTGGCCGGGCAGGCCGCGGGGCAGCAGGCTGTGCTGGAGGGCCAGCGCCGTGGTGCGTTCGCGGGCGAAGCGGCGGGCGTTGTCGATGCAGACGGCGGCGCGGCTGGCGAGTTCCTCGGCGAGGACGGCGTCGTCGTCGCCGTAGTCGTCCACGTTGGCGATCCGCACGCCGACGGCGACGCCCAGCGTGGTGCCGCGGGCGCGCAGCGGCACCGCCATCATCGAGTGGGCCCCTCTGCGATGGGGGCGGCCCGCGGGGGCGCGCGCGTTGCGTTCGGCGACCCACCGCATGAAGTCCGGTTCGCCGGCCTGGCTGAGGACCGCCCGCCCCTGCCGCAGCGCCCGCGCGGGCGGCGAGTACGCGGGATAGACGTCCGCCCCGCCCAGGCGTACGGCGGCCTCCGGTGTGCCCTCGGTGGCGGAGCCGTGCGCGATGCGGCGCAGGACGAGGTCGCCGGTGAGCATCGTGGGCGGTTCGTCCGCCCCGAGGACCCACTCCAGGAGATCCACGCTGGCGAAGTCGGCGTAGCGCGGGACGAGGAGTTCCACCAGTTCCTCGGCGGTGCGCACCACGTCCAGGGTCGTGCCGATGGCGGCCGACGCCTCGTTCAGCAGCGCGAGGCGCTGCCGGGCCCAGTACTGGTCACTGCTGTCCAGCGCCGCCAGGGCGACTCCGGTGACCTCGCCGGAGGCGTCCCGCACGGGCCACATCTCGGTGGTCCAGGCATGCTCCCGGTTGAGGGCGGGCGCGCCGGTGAAGCTCTCGTAGCGGACCGGCCGGCCCGTCTCGGCGACCTGGCGCAGGTTGCTGTGGAAGCCCTGGCTGTGCTCGGCGTCCTCCACGCTCTCCGGGAAGTGCCTGCCGAGCAGGGCTTCCTCCGGCACGCCCATCACCCGGCAGGCCGTGTCGTTGAGGCGCAGATAGTGCTGCCGGGTGTCGAAGATCGACATGGACACGGACGCCTGCTGGAAAGCCTGCCCTGCGAGCGTCGCCTCGCCGGGCGGGTCGGCGGTGATCACGTAACCGTTCGCAGTGCCGTCGCCGCCGAGCACGGGGTGTGCCGTCAGGCGGAGCGGGACGAGGGAACCGTCCCGGTGTCTCAGTACGACGGTGCCGGTCAGGGCCGCCACGGCCCGGTCCGGGGGGTCCTCGGCGAGCAGCTCCCCTGCCGCGCGTCCCACGATCTCCTCGGCCGGGTATCCCGTCAGGCGCCGGGCACCGTCACTCCACCCCGTCACGATGCCTCGGGCATCGGTGGTCGCCGCAGCGGAGGCGTGCTCCATATCGTCCAGGATGGTCCCTTTGTGGCACCGCATCAACCGTGGTGCGGCCTTCGGGGTCCCGTCCGTGCGGCCTTCGGGGTCCCGTTCGTCAGGCGCGGTGGGCGCGGAGTGCGTCCAGGGCCCGGTCGGCGTGGGTGTTCATCCGCAGTTCGCTGCGGACGACCTCCAGGAGCGTCCGGTCCTCGGCTATGACGAGGGTGATCCGCTTGGTGGGTGCGAGGGAGAAGCCCCGCTTCACGCCGAACAGCTCCCGGACCGTCCCCTCGGGGTCGGACAGCAGGGGCATGCCGAGGTTGTGCTGGCCGGCGAACTCCTGCTGGCGTTCGACGGCGTCGCCGCTTATGCCGACGGGCCGGGCACCGACGGCGGCGAACTCGGCGGCCAGGTCGCGGAAGTGGCAGGCCTCCGCGGTGCAGCCGGGGGTGAGGGCGGCGGGGTAGAAGAACAGCACGACGGGACCGTCGGCGAGCAGGTCGGTCAGGCTGCGCGGCGTGCCGGTCTCGTCCGGCAGCGTGAAGTCCTCGATCTGGTCGCCGATCTCCAAACGCTTGCTCATGACCGGGCCTCCGCGCTCTGCGCGACGCTGCGGGCCCACAGGACGAGGGGCACCTGGAGCGGCAGCCGTCCGATGGCGGCGGCCTTCAAGGGGGCGGGGCGGTGTCGCCAGTCCACGGCCATCTTGATGTTGGCGGGGAACACGCCGACGAAGAACGCGGCGGTGGCCCGTGCGGCCGCCCGCCGGGTGCGCGGTGCGGCGATGCCGGCGGCCAGCGCCAGTTCGGCGACTCCGCTGGCGTACGTCCAGGTCCGGGGCGCGCCCGGCAGGCTGCTCGGAACGGTCGCGTCGAACGAGCGCGGCGCGGCGAAGTGGGCGGCACCCGCGGCGGCCAACAGGCCGGCGAGTAGCAGGGGCGAGCGTTCGGACCGTGACACGGTTTCTCCTCTGGTGACCTGCCGCGCGATATTACTGGACGGTAGAGGTGTGTGGGCCCGCCGCCCCCTGCTGTCTCTTCGAGGGCGACTCTCTTCGAGGGCGAGCCGGGATGGTCGCGCGCATCGCCGCGCCTTCGGACGGGGTGTCCTCGGGGACGGCGGCGATGCGGGGGACGGGCGCGCTCAGACGGTGCCGGCCGGTGCCGTGGGTTGCTGCTCGGCTTCGTCGTCGACGGCGTGCGACAGGAAGTCGTCGACCATGCGGTGGAAGAGCGTGGCGAGCTCGCGCAGATCCTCGGGCGCCCAGTCGGACAGCGCCAGCTGCATGCCGCGGGCGCCGGCCTCGCGGATGCGGTCGATGGCCTGCTGGCCGGTCTCGGTGAGCTGGATGCGCTGGGCGCGGCGGTCGTCGGGGTCGGGTACGCGGGTGACGTACCCGGACTTCTGCAGTTGCTGCACGGTGCGGGTGACGTGGGAGGCCTCCACGCCCAGCCGGGCGGCGAGCTCCCCGGGCCGCAGCGGCTCGGAGTCGGCGACCTGTCGCAGCAGGGCCACGGCGGCGCGGTCCAGGGGGACTTCGGCCAGGGCCATCAGCCGGTCGTGCTGCCGCGCACGGGTGCTCAGATAGGTGATGCGGGTGAGCGCCCGCTCGATCTCGATGACTTCCGGGGACGCGGGGACGTCGGGGAGCGATGATGTGGACATGGGCTCCACTTTATCATCTTGTTGCGTAACTCAAGTAATTTACTGCCTGAGTTTCGGATGAGTACTGCACCTGTACTACGTCTCACGGCTTGCGGCCGACACCGCCGAAGTCGTCGACCTCCGGAATGTCGGTTCCGGCTGCCGGTCCCGGGCGCCAGCGGGTGACCGAGACCACACCCGGTTCGAGCAGCTCCAGACCGTCGAAGAAGCGGGCGAGCTGCTCCGGGCTGCGGTTGACCCGCGGGTTGTCTCCCGCCTCGTTCCACTGCTCGATCATGGTGCGCATCGCCTCCGGATCGATGACCTCGGTGTCGTCGCAGAGCACGAGGTGGCTCCCGGACGGCAGTGCGTCCACCAGGCGGCCCACGACGTCGTACGCGGCGTCGTCGACGATGTGGGCCGTGATCCCCAGCAGCACGAGCGCGATCGGCTCGGCGAAGTCCAGCGTCTCCGCGGCCCGCCGCAGGATCGTCTGCGGGTCCCGGAGGTCGGCGTCGATGTAGGCCGTCGCGCCCTCGGGCGCGCTGGTGAGCAGGGCCTCGGCGTGGGCCAGCACGATGGGGTCGTTGTCGACGTAGACGATCCGGGTCTCGGGGGCGATCCGCTGCGCCACCTCATGGGTGTTGTCGGCGGTGGGCAGTCCGGTGCCGACGTCCAGGAACTGGCGTATGCCGGCCTCGCGGACGAGGTGCTCCACCGTGCGCACCAGGAACGCCCGCTGAGCCCGGGCGATGTCGAGGATCTGCCCATTGGCCGCGACGATCTGGTCGCCGACCTGCCGGTCGATCTCGTAGCAGTCCTTGCCGCCCAGCCAGTAGTTCCAGATCCGGGCGGAGTGCGGCACGCTGCTGTCGATGAGCGGGACGTCAAGTGGCATGGAAACTCCCCGAGTTGATCTGGTGTGCTGCCACCCCACCGCCTGGGAGGCGGGTCCGTCAAGCGCCGGAGGGAACACCGCCCACGAGACGTTCCCTACACCCGGTCCGCCTTGCGCTCCGCCCGCAGCAGCCACGCCAGATACGCGCCGCCGCCCACGCCCGTGACCACGCCGACCGGCAGCAGGGCGGAGCCGGTGACGCGCTGGGTGAGCAGATCGGCCGCGGACACCAGCAGGGCGCCCATCCACGCGGCCGGCAGGACGTTCGGTCCAGTCGGCGGGCCGCGGGCAGGGCTACCCATTCCTGTGTGCCGAAGGAGAGCCGGAAGCGCACGGGCAGCCGGGGCATACCGGCGATCGCCCGGGTGAGCCACTCCGCGTCCGGGCCTACTGGCCACCAGAACGAGCCCGACTGGACGAGGACACCGCCGAAGCGGTGCGGTGCCGCGACGGCGGCGTAGGCCGCGGTGAGCCCGCCGAGACTCTGTCCGGCGACCACGGTGTCCGCCGGGTCGTCGGTGAGCGGCAGGCGCGCGGCGGCCCACGGCAGCAACTCGTCCGCCAGGAAGGAGACGTACTCGGGGCGGCAGGCGAGCTCCGTCCACCGGGTGGCCTCGTCCACGGCCTCCGGCAGGACGGCGGCGACGGGCGGGATGCGGCCGTCGGCGATCAGGTTGTCGAGGAGGTGCGAGAGACCGAGCCGTGGCTGCCAGCGCTCACCGTCGAACATGACGAGGACCGGAAGCTTCGCCGACTCCCTCGGACCGACCGGCGGTTGGTACAGCCAGACGCGCCGACTGCCGCCGAGGTATCCGCTCGCGACATTGTGTTCGGTGACGGTTCCGCGGGCCGCACCGGGCCTCGGCTCCCAGTCCACCGCCGGTGCGGTGGCCGGGAGTTCGGCGTACGAGACGGGGGTGCGCTCCCAACGGTGGGGCAGGGACCGGCTGTTGAGCGGGTCGGTGCGCCGACGGGTGCGCAGCCACTGCCAGTACTCGGGGGTTCCCGGGGCCGCGGGGCCGTCGCCCTCGTCGACGTACACGTCGTAGGTACCGCGCCAGTCGTGGCGCAGGCGGAGCGTCCAGTGCCATACGTCCGTGCCGGGGACGTGCTCCATCAGGTTGCCCTCGGGATCGCGCGGGTCGCCCAGCTTGCTGGGCAGGACCTGGACGGCACGGGTGGCGGGGGTGCCGTGCCACAGGAACGTCACGGCCAGGTGGTCGGGGCTGCCGTGCGGGTCGGGGGCGACGAGCGGCGTCGGCGCACCTCGGCCCAGAACCTCTCGACGCCCTCCGGCGCGGGCAGCTCGCAGGCCGGCTCCGTGATCCTACCCACCCTTACTCAACCCGGGAGTTGGACTCACCATGACCACACCCACCCGCAACCGTCGCCGCGCCGCACTGAGCGCCGCCGTCGCCGTGGCACTCACCGCGGGCAGCACCCTGGCGCTCACCGCCACCGCGTCGGCCGCGCCGACCGCTACCACCGCCTCCACCGTCACCACTGCGCGCTGGTCAGAGGGCTGTACCAGTCGGCGTACTCGGAGCGGAACGACGCGCTCTGGGTCAGCGTCTCCGTGGGCCGGCCGCCGGTCACCACCTCCAGCCTGCTCAAGGTCGACCCGGACACGCTCCAGGTGGAGGCCACGTACACCCCGCCGGTCACCGACACGACCACCGGCGCCGTGGAGGCCGTCTACGGTGTCGCCGTCGACGACGAGCACAACACCGTGTGGACGACGAACACCCGCAACAACACCGTCGCCGTCTACAGCCAGCGCACCGGCGAGCACCTCGCCACGCTGCCGGGCGTGAACCACGCCCGCGACGTCCGCGTGGACGAGAAGCACAACACGGTGTGGGCGAGCGGCTTCGGCGACGGCACGCTCGTCGCGTACGACAGCCGTACCTTCAAGGAGAAGGAGCGGATCACCATCGAGGGCGCGGGACCGGCGGGCCTCGCCGTCAACGAGCGCACCGGCACGGTCTACGCCGCCGACCTGTCCAACGACCGGATCATCGAGGTCTCGCCCGGCTCCGAGACACCCCGGTTCGTCCCGGCCGGCGACGGCGCGATCGCGGTCGCCCTCTCCAAGAACGGCCGCACCGCGTACACCGCCGACCAGACGGCCGGCACGATGTCCGTGGTGGACCTGCGCACCGGCACCGTCACCAGGTCGGTGGCGACCGGTGCGGGCGCCCTGTCCGTGGCCGCGGACGACCGCTCCGGAGACGTCCTGATCGTCAACCGCACGGCCGCCAATGTCACCGTCGTCGACCCGCGCACGGGCACGGTCGAGGAGACCGTCCCCACCGGCGCCAACCCGAACCATGTGGAGTCGGTGGACGGCACCGCCTACGTGGTCGACAAGTCCGGCGCCGGCACGGCCGGCGAGGACCAGGTGACGCGGATCCGTATCGGCCGCTGACCGGGGTGGGATGCCGAAGGCCCGCCGGTCGCCGGCATCCCCCTGAGGCCTTCAGTGCCGACGTACCCAGGCGCTCTGGCCTCCGTCGACCACCAGGTCGGTGCCCGTGACGTACCGCGCCTCCGGCCCCGCGAGGAACGCCACCACGTCGGCGATCTCCGCGGGGGTCGCGGCGCGGCCGGCACCGCAGTCGTCGAGCATCTTCCGCAGGTGCTCCCCGTACACCGAGTCGGCCTCGGCCGTCGTCATCGCCGTGACGACGGCGCCCGGGCTGACCGAGTTCACCCGGGCGCCGCGAGGTTCCAGGCGAGCGCGGCGGCCTGGACCCGTACCTGGACGGCCCGGTTGGAGACGATGTACGCGGGCACGGCGTCGTCCCCGGCCGCGGCGACGACGTCCAGGTCGAGGAGTTCCTCGGCCGGTGTCGTCGCCAGGGCGGACTCGTCCTCCTCGGACAGGGTGGCGTAGTGGCCGGCGACGCCCGCGATGCACACCAGGGACGTGCCCCGGGTGGCGACGGCCTCGAAGCAGTCGATCACATGGGCGGTGCCGACCATGTTGACCTCGAAGTTGGTCCGCGCGGAGGCGATCGCGGCGCAGACGCCCGCGGTGTGCACGACGGCCGCCAGCGGCCCTTCACCGGCGGCGGTCTCGGCGAGCTTCCGTACCGACGCGCGGTCGCACACATCGATCACCATGCCCTGCGCCTCGTACCCTTCGGCGCGCAAGGTGGCGACGCTCCGGTCGAGTTGGCCGCGCGAGGCGTCGGCGAGGAAGAGGGTGCGGCCGCTGCCGAGCCGGCGCGCGACCGCCGTTCCGATGCCTCCGGCCCCGGTGACGACCACCACCTCGCGGCGTACGTCGTACGGAAGACCCACCATGGGACAACCTCCTTGTTGTCAGGCCCCGGTTGCCGGGACCTCCGTTCTCACGGTCTCGCTCCAGGCCGCGCCCGCGGCGATCGCCTGCCGCCACAGCCGCATCGCCTTGGGCGGCATGCCGACCGCGAGGGCGCCGCTCACCCGGTCCCCGGTGCGGTACACGACGACGAACCGGCGCTCGGCCAGGTCTCCGTCCACCACGGCCACCTCGTCGTGGCCCCGCAGGAAGCCGTACGCCTGGACCTTCATGTCGTACTGGTCGGACCAGAAGTACGGCACCGGCGCGAACGGCTTGCGCGCCTGGGGGTTGAGGAGGTTGCGGGCGGCGGCCATGCCCTGTTCGGCGGCGTTGGTGCGGTGCTCGATCCGCATCGAGGTGCCGAACAGCGGGTTGTACCAGCGGGCGACGTCACCGGCCGCGTACACGTTGCGCGCGGCCTCGCAGAACTCGTCGCACACCACGCCGTCGCCCATGGCCAGTCCGCTGCCGTCGAGCCACTCGGTGTTGGGCAGCGAACCGACGGCGACGAGCACCTCGTCGGCGTCGATCACCTCGCCGTCCGCGAGCCGTACGCCGTCCTCGGTCACCTCGGTGACGGTGACACCGCAGCGCAGGTCCACGCCCCGGTCCACGTGGGCCCGGGACAGCACCTGGCCGACCTCCGTGCCGACGGCGTGGGCCAACGGCACGGGGGCGGGTTCGAGGAGGGTGACGTGGGCGCCCAGGCGCCAGGCCACGGCGGCGGCCTCCGCGCCGAGGAAACCGGCACCCACGACGACCAGACGCCGCCCCGGCGTGAGCCGTTCCCGCAGCATCAGGGCGTCGTCGAGGGTGCGCAGTACGTGCGCGCCCTCGCCGGGCAGCCGGCGCGGCCGGACGCCGGTGGCCACGATCAGCCCGTCGTACGGCACGTCACTGCCGTCGGCCAACCGCACCGTCCGGTCGGCGAGTTCGAGGCCGGTCGCGGCCACACCCAGCCGCAGGTCGAGGCCGAGCCCGGCCAGGTCGTCCGGGGTGCGCAGGGCCAGCCGGTCCGGCTCCCACTCCGCGGCCAGCAGTTGCTTGGACAGCGGCGGGCGGTCGTACGGCATCCACGGTTCGTCGCCGACGAGGGTGAGCGTGCCGTCGTAGCCCTCGCGGCGCAGCGTCTCGACCGCCGCGAGCCCGGCGGCCGAGGCGCCGACGACGACGATCCGCCTCACTGCTCGACCAGTCGGATGGCGGCGGCCGGACAGATCGCCACGGCCTCGCGCACGTCGTCGAGGGAGTCCGCCTGGGGTTTCTCGTCCAGCAGGAAGGCGATGCCGTCCTCGTCCCGCTGGTCGAAGACCTCAGGGGCGGCCATCACGCACTGCCCCGACGCGACGCACTTGGGCTCGTCCAGTTCCACTCGCATGATCGGTACCTCGTTCGTTTTTTTCTGTGGGGGGGTGACGGTCGGCGGTGGTTTCACCAGGTGACGGGCAGTTCGTAGACGCCGTAGACCGAGCCGTCGTGCTTGAAGGGCAGTCCGTCGACCTCGGCCGCCAGGCGCAGGGTCGGGATGCGGCGGTAGAGGGTGCTGTAGACGACCTGGAGCTCCATGCGGGCGAGCGGCTGGCCGAGGCACTGGTGGACGCCGAAGCCGAAGGCGACGTGACGGCGGGCGTCGCGGGTGATGTCCAGCCGGTCCGGGTCGGCGAAGGCCTCCGGGTCGCGGTTGGCGATGTCGTTGGGCATGATGACGCCCTCGCCGGCCCGGATCACCTGTCCGGCGATCTCGATGTCCTCCAGGACCGCCCGACGCCGTCCGCCGTGCACGATGCTCAGGTAGCGCAGCAGTTCCTCCACTGCCGACCCGATGAGCTTGGGGTCGTCGGTGTCGCGCAACAGGGCGAACTGGTCGGGGTGTTCGAGGAGCGCGAGCGTGCCGAGGGCGATCATGTTGGCGGTGGTCTCGTGACCGGCCAGAAGCAGCAGCACACCCATCTGGGCGACGTCCTGCCGGGACAGCTCACCCGACTCGACCCTCCCCACGAGCCCGGAGAGCAGGTCGTCACCGGGATGGGCCATCTTCTCGCCCATCAGCTCGTCCAGGTAGCCGAGCAGCCTGCCGTGGGCGGCCATCCGGTCCTCCATGGCCGCGTCCCGCGTGATGAGGGTCTTGCTGTTCTCCTGGAAGAAGTCGTGGTCCTCGTACGGCACTCCGAGCAGCCGGCAGATGACCAGCGAGGGCACCGGCAGGGCGAACGCCTGCACCAGGTCGACGGGGCCGCCGACGGTGAGCATGTCGTCGATGAGGTCGTCCACGATCTTCTGCACGCCGGGCCGCAGCGCCTCGACGCGTTTCACCGCGAACGGGGCCGTCACCATGCGGCGCAGGCGGGCGTGCTCCGGGTCGTCCATGAGGATGAAGCTGATGTTGTTCTTGCCGTTGCTGGGGGCCTGGAGCGGATATCCGGGTCTGGTGATGTCGGCGCTGACCCGGGGGTCGAGGAGCAGGGCGCGCTGATCCTCGTAGCGGGTGACCAGCCAGGGCGTGCTGCCGTCCCATAGACGGACCTTGACGAGCCGGCCCTCGTCCTGCTGGGCCTGGAGGGCCGGGGGCGGGTCGAAGGGGCAGCCCGCCGCCCTCGCCATCGGGAACTCGGGGACGGGTGCGGCCGTTTCGGGCGCGGGGCCGGTCAGGGTGTCGGCCATGGCTCTCCTCGGTGTGGGGGGCTCCGTTCGACGGGCGGAGCGCCGGGGTGAAGTGGTCGAGGACATCGATGAGCACATGCAAACAGAGGGGGCTGACGCCTTCCCGCCAGTCTCCTGACAGAAGGCTGACGTGACCCAGATCACATCGCACACGAGCCATGCAACTCCCTTACGAAATAAGGGAGTTGTAGAGATTCTCGCCGCGTGGCGGCCTCAGGCCTCGGCGTCGGCACGCCCCAGCCAGTAGCCGAACCCCCGGCGCGTGTGAATCAGCACGGGAGCCTCACGATCCACCTTGCGCCGCAGCCGGGAGACAAGCTGCTCGATGGCGTTGTCACCGCGATGGTCGCCCCAGACGTACCGGCCGATCTGCTCCTTGGACAGCACCCGGTGCGCGTTGACCAGGAGATGGCGCAGCAGGCGGTACTCGGCGGGCGTGAGGTCGACCGTCCGCGTACCGCGGCGCGCCTCGCACAGCGTGTCGTCCAGCACCAGGTCGCGATAGCCGAGCGCGCCGTCCCGCGGCCGGCCCGGCCGCACACCCCGCAGCAGGACCTGGACACGGGCCAGGACCTCCGGCATACGGAAGGGCTTGGTGACGTAGTCCCGCTCACCGAGGCCCAGTTCGGGAATCAGCCGGTCCAGGGCGTCGTACGCGGTCAGCAGGAGCACCGGCGGGCGATGGGCCAGGACCGGACGGTCCCGGCCGATGCTTTCCACGTCCGGCAGACCGGCGTCGAGGACCACGAGGTCGTACCGTCCCTCGCCGAGCCTGGCCAGCGCCTCGGTTCCGGTGTCGGCCAGGCTGATCCGGTATCCCGCCAGTTCCAGGGTGGTGGAGAGCAGTTCGGCGACGTCCGGCTCACCGACGACGACCAAGAGGTGCTGACCGGCCCCGCGGGCGAGCGCCGGCTTCTCACGGGTGCTGCCGTACATGCGCCTCACCCTACCGCCCTGCTTGCCTGACTCAATTAATTTCAGGCCAGTTCACAGCAAGGCCCCGCAGCGGTCAGGAACCCGACGTGACCGGCGCCAGCCACATGCCGACGACCGCGTCGACGAGGCCGGTGGCGGCGTCGTGCCAGTTGGACCGGGGCGTGCGGGCACCCTCGGCGAGGGCCCGCTCCCGTTCGGCGGACATGTGCAGGATCAGATGACGGACCATGTCCCCGCGTTCGGCGCGGACCTCGGCCGGCAGCTCGGGCAGACACCGCTCGAGCCCGTCGAGGATCTGCCGCAGGGACGGCGAGGACAGGGACTCCTCCACCATGATCGGCCGGAGCGCCGGGTCGGTCATCACCTGGGCGCAGAACCGGGCGTACCAGGTGGGGCTGCCGAGCGCCCCGAGGTGCTCGGGAACCGGGCGCACCAGACAGCCCACCCAGTCGCGTACGTCCGTGGAGTCGCCGGTCGCGGCCAGCAGCCGGGTGCGGATCTCCTCGACGGGCGCCGCGTGCTTGCGGATGATCGCCCGCACCAGGTCGGCCTTGGTGCCGAAGTGGTAGCCGACCGCCGCGTTGTTGCCCTGACCGGCGGCCTCACTGACCTGACGGTTGGACACCGCGTACACACCCCGCTCGGCGAACAGCCGCTCCGCCGCGCTCAGGATCAGCTCCCGTGTCGCGCCGACCTGTTCGGCCCGTACCGTCCCGCCCGCCATGACCACCCTCACCTCCGCACCGGGACTTCCCGCGTCACCGCGGTGACCAGTCCCTCGAGCCGCCGCGGGTCCACCGCCTGAGCAGCGGTTCCAGGACCGAAGCCTACGCAGGCAAGCGGAGCCCTTAAAGTAAGTCAAGCGGCTGACTTATTTCTTGCCGAGACCTTTCACGATGCCTACGGAGGCTCCGCATGTCCGACGCCCTCGCCAGACCCGCCGACGCGGGCAGCGACGCCCCGCCAAGGTCGAACGCCGTGGTGGCGGTGCTGGCCTTCGCCGGAATCGTCGTCTCGCTGATGCAGACCCTGGTCATCCCGATCGTGCCGGACCTGCCCCGGCTCCTGGACGCCCCCGCCTCCGACACCGCCTGGGCGGTCACCGCGACCCTGCTGGCCGCGGCGGTCGCCACCCCGGTGGTCGGCCGGCTCGGGGACATGTTCGGCAAGCGCCGGATGCTGCTGGTCAGCATCGTGCTGCTGGTGACCGGCTCGGTGGTCTGCGCGCTCAGCGACGCCCTGGTGCCGATGATCGTCGGCCGGGCGCTGCAGGGGCTGGCCTCCGGTGTCGTGCCGCTGGGCATCAGCATCATGCGGGACGAGCTGCCCGCCGAGCGGCTGGCCGGGTCGACGGCGCTGATGAGTGCCTCCCTCGGGGTGGGCGGCGCCCTGGGTCTGCCCACGGCCGCGCTGATCGCCGACAACTTCGACTGGCATGTGCTGTTCTGGGCCTCCGCCGCGATGGGCGTGATCGCCTTCGCCCTCGTCGTGTCGTTCGTACCGGAGTCGAAGGTGCGCACCGGCGGCCGCTTCGACCTGGTCGGCGCCCTCGGCATGGCGACGGGCCTGGTGTGCCTGCTGCTGGCGATCTCCAAGGGCGCCGACTGGGGCTGGACCAGCGGCACCACGCTCGGCCTGTTCGCCGCCTCGGTGCTCGTACTGCTCGCCTGGGGCGTCTTCGAACTGCGCACCCCGCAGCCGCTGGTGGATCTGCGCACCACGGCCCGCCGTCAGGTGCTGGTGACGAACCTCGCCTCGATCGCGATCGGCTTCTCCATGTTCGCGATGTCCCTGGTGCTGCCGCAGCTGCTCCAGCTGCCCGAGCAGACCGGCTACGGCCTGGGCAGGTCCCTGACCGCCGGCCTGGTGATGGCTCCCTCCGGGCTGGTGATGATGGCGACCGCCCCGGTCTCCGCCGCGGTGTCCAAGGCCAAGGGGCCGAAGGTGACGCTGATGATCGGTGCGGTGATCGTGGCGTGCGGGTACGGCCTGAACATCGTGCTGATGTCCGAGGTGTGGCACCTGGTGATGGTCTCCTGCGTGATCGGTGCCGGTATCGGCTTCACGTACGGCTCGATGCCCGCCCTGATCATGGGCGCGGTGCCCGCGAGCGAGACGGCCGCGGCGAACAGCCTCAACACCCTGATGCGGTCCATCGGTACGTCGGTGGCGAGCGCCATCGCGGGCGTCATCCTCTCGCAGATGACCATCAGCCTCGGCGGCTACGCCCTGCCGTCCGAGAGCGGCTTCAAGACCGTCATGGCCATCGGCGCGGGCGCCGCGCTCCTCGCCTTCGCGATCGCCTCGTTCATCCCCGGCCGGCGGCCCGAGGTCACGGCCGTGTCGGCGCCCGCGTCCGCGGAGCCGGCGGCGGGCGCGCCCTCGGTGAAGTGAGGGCGCGCGACTGATCCCGGCCGGGTGGGCTATCCCCGGGTGCGCAGCAGGCTCACGCCCGCGCCGAGCGAGACGACGCCCATGCCGACGCTGGTCATGACGCCCTGGTCGCCGTCGACGACGAAGGGAGCGGCGGCGACCGCGAGGTTGAACAGGAACAGGAACCAGAGCACGGGCCTGGACGACAGCATCGGCTTCATCGGGGGTTTCCTTCCGGGCGGTGAACGCGCTCGGTGGGTATCGCGTGACCTTGCGCCGTCCACGATTCCGTCGCATGCCGCCCGACTCGATGGAGTGCGCTACCGGACCGGTGGTGTAGCCCTCTGCACCACCGGCCGTGCCCTCCTGCCCGAGGATGATGCGCAGGCCGCCCGTACTGCGTTCTCAGTAGCCCGGTTGTCGGCAGACGAACGACGACACGGCGGCCCGGTACCGGAAGGCTGTGGAGGTGGCCGAGACCAGCCGGGGAGACCTCCGTTCCATGGCCGTACTTCTGTGTCGACCGGGCCGAGCGGCCTTCCGCCGACGCCTGCCCGCCGTCCCGCTGTGGGTCGTGGTGCCGGCCGGTGTCGCCGTCGGGGCCGGCCCGAGCGGGGGCGCGATCCTCACGCCGACCGTCTCGGCTCCCACGCACCCGGTCGAACGGGAGGCCTCTCTCGCCTGACGCCTCCCTCCCCGAGAGGGTCGTCCGTGTCACAGGGCACGGGCGACCCTCGCCCGTCGTTGCCGCCGGCATCGCCCACCATGTCTCCAGGACACCGACCGGAGAACCCGATGAGCTTCCCTCTGCAGCGCTACGCCGACGACCACGTCCGTACGGTCGACACGATGACGGCCGCGCTGCTGTTCGCCGCCTTCCTGTTCGGCAGCGAGATCAGCGTGCCGGGCACCCGACGGCCGGACGCCATGGGGGCCACGATCGCCCTGGCGGCCGTCTCCGCGTCCGCGCTGCTCTGGCAGCACAGCCTCCCCCGCGCCGCCGTCGCCGTGACCGCGCTGGGCGCGGCCGGTGCCGCCACGCTCGGCCATCTGCTCACGCCGCTGCTGCTGGGCCCGCTCATGCTGGCGCTCTACCGGCTGGCCGTCGCCTCCGACCGCAGGACGGCACGCCTCTCCTTTCTGGCGGCCCTCGCCCTGCTGGTGGCGGCGGCCCTGTTCCTCGACCCCCTCGACCATCCCTGGCAGCTCGACACGCTCAGCCCCGCCGCCTGCCTCCTGCTCCCGGTCGCGGCCGGCAACGCGACCCGGCTGCGCGGCGCCTACCTGGAGGCCGTGCAGGCCCGCGCCGAGTACGCCGAGCGCAGCCGGGAGGAGGAGGCGCGGCACCGGGTCGCCGAGGAACGCATGCGGATCGCCCGTGAGCTGCACGACGTGGTGGCGCACCATCTGGCGCTGGCCAACGCGCAGGCGGGAACCGCGGCGCACCTGTCGCACACGCATCCCGCGCAGGCCCGGCGGATCCTCACCGACCTCACCGGTACGACGTCCTCGGCGCTGCGCGAGATGAAGGCCACCGTGAGTCTGCTGCGCCAGGCGGACGACCCCCACGCACCGCTGGCACCCAGCCCGGGACTCGGCCAACTCGCCGAGCTGACGGACGGGTTCGGGTCCGCCGGTCTCGCCGTCCACGTCAGCACCGAGGGCAGGCCCAGGCCCTTGTCGCCCGGCGTGGACCTGACGGCGTACCGGATCGTGCAGGAGGCGCTGACCAACGTCGCCAAGCACGCCTCGGCCGAGGCGGCCCGGGTACGACTGTGCTACGGCGAGGACCAGCTCACGATCACCGTCACCGACGACGGCACCGGCCGGGCCACCGCCGGAGCACCCGAGCCCGGCCACGGCTTCGGCCTGATCGGCATGCGCGAACGCGCCCGTGCGGTCGGCGGCGCCCTCCAGGCCGGCCACCGGCAGGGCGGCGGCTTCGAGGTCACCACCCGCCTCCCCCTGCACCCCACCGCTCCGCACCACCAAGAACGGACCCCATGACCATCCGTGTGCTGCTCGCCGACGACCAGGCCCTGCTGCGGGCCACCTTCCGCATCCTGATCGACTCCTGTGAGGACATGGAGGTGGTCGCCGAGGCCACCGACGGCGCCGAGGCGGTCGACCTCGCCCGGATCCACCGCCCCGACGTCGTCCTGATGGACATCCGCATGCCCGGCACCGACGGCCTGACCGCCACCTCCGTGGTCTGCTCGGACCCGGACCTGGCCGGTACCCGGGTGCTGATCCTCACCACGTTCGAGATCGACGAGTATGTGGCGCAGGCGCTGCGGGCCGGGGCGAGCGGCTTCCTCGGCAAGGACGTCACCGCAGAGGCACTGCTCGACGGCGTCCGGACGGTGGCCGCCGGTGACTCCCTCCTCTCCCCCGGCGCCACCCGCACCGTGATCAGCCGTTTCCTGGCCGCTCCGGGGCTCGGGATCCGGCTGGCGGCGTCCGAGGACCTCGGCGCCCTGACCACCCGTGAGCGCGAGGTGATGGCGTGGGTGGCGGAGGGGCACTCCAACGAGGAGATCGCCGGGAAGCTCTTCGTCAGCCCGCTGACCGTACGCACCCATGTGCACCGTGCGATGACCAAGCTGGGTGCCCGCGACCGCGCCCAACTCGTCGTGATGGCCTACCAGTCGGGCCTGGTGCAGGCCCTGCCGCCGACCACCGACCGCTGAGCCGGGGGCGACGCCCGTTCAGGGGAAACCCGCCCGGAGGGCGCGTGGCGGTGGGCGGGCCGGTCGACAACTGACCCGTGAGCCTCCCGCTGATCCCTCCCATGCTCGCCACGCCCGGCACCCTGCCGCCCGCCGCGCAGGACGCGCGGTGGGCGTACGAGACCAAGCAGGACGGCCAGCGGGTGGTGGTCTATCTCGCCGGGGACGGCAGCGTGGTGCTGCGCGCCCGGTCCGGGGAGGTCGTCACCGTCGCCTACCCCGAGCTGCTGCCGCTGGGCCACGCGCTCGGCACCACCCCGGCCGTGCTGGACGGGGAGGTCCTGGCGCTGGACGAAGAGGGCCGCGGCGACTTCCAGTTGCTCCAGTCCCGGATGGGGCTGGTGCAGGCACCCGGCAGGGCGGCGCGCCGGGCGGCGGAGGTCCCCGTCCATCTCGTGCTGTTCGACGTGATGCACCTGGCAGGGCGCTCCCTCGTCGCTCTCCGCTACGCCCGGCGGCGCACTCTGCTGGAGGAGCTGGGTCTGGCCGGTCCCCACTGGTCGACTCCGGCCGCGCTCGTCGGCCACGGCGAACAGGCGCTGCGGGCCACCCTTGGGCACGGTCTGGAGGGTCTGGTCTGCAAGCGGCTGGACTCGGCGTACGAGCCGGGTGTCCGCTCCCGTGCCTGGATCAAGATCCGCAACATGCGCAGCGAGGACGTCGTCGTGGGCGGCTGGCTGCCCGGCAAGGGACGGCTCACCGGCCTGCCCGGTGCCGTCCTGGTCGGCCAGCGTGCCGCCGGGCGACTGCGGTACGTCGGCGGTGTGGGCACCGGCTGGAGCGAGGCGGAGCGGGAGCAACTCGCCGCGCTGCTGCGGACCGCCGCGACGGACGTGTGCCCCTTCGACCCGGTGCCGCGGGTGCCGGGTGCGCACTGGGTGCTGCCACGGCTGGTCGGCGAGGTCCGCTACAGCACGCGTACCCGGGCCGGGATGCTGCGCCAGCCGTCCTGGCTGCGGCTGCGGCCGGACCTCGCGCCCGAGGAGTCGGCGGCCGATCTGCCGGACGACCTCATCTGAACACCTCACCTGAACAGTTCATCTGACACCTCGTCAGAACCCGACTGTTGGGGCGGCCGTTACCAGAGAGTCGCCCGCGCCATCTTGGCGCGGACATGAAAAGCGGCCAAGCTGAACTGCCCTAACCCCCCACAGCCGTTGGGCTGCGCCCGGACCAGAGGAGGACGCAGTGTCGTCACCGTCGTTCAAGGCACACCGCAGGAGATGGACCACCGTCCTGGGCGGTGCCGCCGCTCTCGTCATCGCCTTCCCCACCGCCGCCTTCGCGGCCCCGCCGACGGCGTTGCCCGGCAACGCCGAAGCCGCCGAGAAGACGTTCCAGCCGGCCTTCGACTACGACACGGACGGCTGCTACCCCACTCCCGCCATCGGCCCCGACGGCACGGTCAACGGCGGGCTCAACCCGACCGGCGCCCTCAACGGCAACTGCCGCGACGCCTCGGACCTCGACAACACCAACAGCTACTCGCGCTACAAGTGCAACAACGGCTGGTGCGCCTACATGTACGGCCTGTACTTCGAGAAGGACCAGGCCGTCGCCGGCAGCAGCCTCGGCGGCCACCGCCACGACTTCGAGCACGTCGTGGTGTGGGTGCAGAACAACCAGGTCCAGTACGTCTCGACCTCCAACCACGGTTCGTTCACGGTGACCGCGGCGTCCGGGGTCCGCTTCGACGGCACGCACGCCAAGATCGTCTACCACAAGGACGGCGTCAGCACGCACTGCTTCCGGCTGGCGAACTCCAATGACGAGCCGCCGGAGAACCACAAGGGCACCTGGCAGTACCCGCCCCTGGTCGGCTGGAACGGCTACCCGACGGGCGTGCGCGACAAGTTGAGCGCGTACGACTTCGGCAGCGCCAACTTCGGCCTCAAGGACGGCAACTTCACCGCCCACCTGTCGTCGGCCAAGCCGTCGGGGATCGCCTTCGACCCGGCTGCCTGAGCCCGCGCACCACGGTTCGGGCCCGGGACGTAGGACCCGCGGCACCCGCGGCCTACGTCCCGCGCCCGATCCACACGCGGCATCGCGCGGCATAGCGTCCAGCGCATGAACACGAGCGACACAAGCGACACAAGCGGGCGGCTCGAAGAAGCGCTGGAGCGCCTGCACACCTCGGGCCCGGAGCGCCTGGGCCGGCTCACCAACCACGCCCCCATGGTCGTCGAGGCGCTCGCCACGCACGGGCAGGCCGGCGCCGTGCACCGCTGGCTGGACCTCTACCGCGGAAAGCTGGAGGCCTTCCCCGACCGGGTGGCCCCCGTCATCGACGACAACTGGCCCTCGGCGCTCGGCGATCCACGCCGGGCCGCCGACTGGATCGCCTACTTCACGCACGCGCTCGCCGAACACCCGTGGAAGGACGTCCTCGCCGTGTGGTGGCCGCGCCTGCTGCCCGGCATCTACGGCGGCTCCACGCACCCGGTCATCCGCGTCGGCCACGCCGTGCGTGCCCTCCAGGCCGAGGAGAACACGCCCCGCCGCACCGAACTCGCCCACGGCCTGGGCTACTGGGCGGCCCGCCACCACCCGGCCTCCGGCATCACCCCGCTGCCCGGTGCGCCCTCCGCCGCGCGGTCGCTCGACGCCGTGCCCGCGATCGACTCGGCCGAGGGCGGATTCCCGGCCCGGCTCGCCGCCGTACGCCGGCTGCCCGGCTGGGCGGACGACGTGACCGACCCGGACACGGCCGGGGAACGGCTCGCCGAACTCGTCCGTGCCGCGACGCACCGCTACGCCACCCACGGCCACGGCGAGGAGACCATGCTCGTGCACGCGGCGACGGCCCCCAACGCCGTGCTGCGCGCCCTGGGTTCGCTGCCCCGTGAGATGTGGGTGGCGAGTCTGCGCGCGGCCTGGACGGCATCGGCGGCGGTGACCGCGATGTACGCGCCCGCGGAACCGGTCGCGTACGCGCCGCCCGCCCGACTGACGGCCGAGGAGGTCCTGGAGCGGGCCCTCGCCCACGGTGACGAGCATGTCATCAAGCTCACCGACACGGCACTGGACGTCGGCGACGAACGGGCGTTCGCCGCCGCGCTCCGCTCGGTCGAACTCAGCGCGCCGCTGTCCTGAACGGCGGCCGGACAACGCCGTGGACGCGCGCGGATCCGGCCGCCGCTGCTGCTGCGCGACCTGCGCCCGGCTGCCGCGGTCTCGGCGTCGGCGGGCTCCTGACGGATGCGGTGGTCGCCGAGGCGCGACAGCCCGCGGGGCGTGCATGAGTCGGGCGGTACGGCACGGAGAGAGAGCCGGGAGGGTCTATCGTGGCCACATGTCGGTGCCCGAACTGATCCGTATCGTCTCCCGCGACTCGCCCATGGCGCTCGCCCAAGTGGAGCGTGTCCGCGCCGAGTTGGCGGCCCTGTATCCCGGGGTGCGCACCGCGGTCGTGCCGGTGAAGACGACCGGTGACAAGTGGATGGGGGATCTGTCCCAGGTCGAGGGCAAGGGGGCGTTCACCAAGGAGGTGGATGCCGCGCTGCTGGCCGGTGAGGCGGATCTCGCGGTGCACTGCGTCAAGGACGTGCCTGCCGACCGGCCGCTCCCGGCGGGCACCACGTTCGCCGCGTTCCTGAAGCGGGACGACATCCGCGACGCCCTCGTGCACCCCGGCGGCCTCACCCTGGACGAGCTCCCGGCGGGCACGCGGATCGGCACCTCGTCGGTACGCCGGGTCGCGCAGCTGGCCGCCACCCACCCGGAGCTGGAGTGCGTGCCGTTCCGCGGCAACGCCAACCGGCGGCTGGCGAAGCTGGCGGCCGGGGAGGCGGACGCGCTGCTGCTCGCGGTGTCCGGACTGGAGCGGATCGACCGGCGGGACGTGATCAGCGAGGTCCTCTCCCCCGAGACGATGATGCCGCCGATCGGCGCGGGCATCCTCGCCCTGCAGTGCCGGGAGGGCGACACCGAGCTCATCGACGCGGTCAGCGGGCTCGGCGATCCGGACACGCATCGCGAGGCGACCGCCGAGCGCATGTTCCTGCACGTCCTGCAGGGGCACTGCAACAGCCCGATCGCCGGGTACGCGCGCGTGGACCGCGGCGGCGAGCTGTCCCTGCGGGCGTGTGTGTTCACGCCGGACGGCAAGACGCGGCTGAACGCCCACGAGTGGGCGGGCCGCCTCGACCCGGCGACGCTCGGCACCTCGGTCGCCGTGGCGCTGCTGCGTCAGGGCGCCCGCGAGATCATCGACGGGATTCCGCACTGAGCGGCGAGGGCCCGCGTCAGGCGGTGCCCTCTTCGGCCTGGTCCCGCAGGAAGTTGCTCACCTGGCAGGCGAGGCCGTCACGCACCGCGCCGGTGCCGACGGCTCCCTCCTTCAGTCCGATGCCGCCCGCCCACAGCCGGCGCTCGGCCCACTCGTCGTCGGCCCGCAGCTGCACCTGGACATCCACCTGGCTCAGGGACGCCTCCGGACCGGCCGCGTACAGCACGGCGGTCGCCCGGCGCAGCGGGTAGACATCGAAGCCCTCGATGAACTGCGAGTTGCGCCAGTCGATGAAGGCGCTCTCCCCGTCGGGGCCGATGCGCACGTCGATCTGGCCGTCCTCCAGGTGCACGGTGGCGTGCCGGCTGCCGCGGTTCTCGACGGTCACGCGAACCCGGAAATACGTCAGCCCTTCGGCGGCGTCGTCCCGCCCACGCGGCGGCTCGGCCGCTTCCAGGCGGTGGACGCGGACACGCAGACCGGCATGCTCGTCGTACTCCTGCCAGTCCCCGACCACATTCGGCTCGTACACAATCCACCTCTCGACCTCAGAGAGCTGCTTCTTATCTGTGTGCTCAGCGCACTGTCAAACGAGCAGAATGCGCTGTGGCCAGCGAATTCGTCCCCTTGATCGGTGATCAAGCCGTGCGCAGGAACAATTCGCCGACCGGCCGGACGGCCGGATTCGCGCGCGTGCCGCACATCACTTTCCGGACGGGTGGTCAACGGGCCAGACGGCCCACCAGCGAGGAGGCCGCGGTGATGCCGAGCGCGGCGGCGACGATCAGCACCGCGAAGTCGAGCGCCAGGTGTGCGGGCGTGCCCAGGAGGAGGCCGCGCAGCGCGTCGACCTGATAGCTGAGCGGGTTGACCTTGCTGACCGTCTGGAGCCAGCCCGGCATGACGGACAGCGGGTAGAGGGCGTTGGAGCCGAAGAACAGCGGCATGGTGATCGCCTGGCCGATACCCATCAGCCGGTCGCGGCTGAGCACGATGCCGGCGATGGTCATCGACAGGCAGGAGAAGAAGACGGACCCGAGGATCACCGCCGCCGCGACGCCGAGCAGCTTGAGCGGGTTCCAGGTCAGCGCCACGCCGAGCAGGGCGGCGATGACGATGACGACGACGGCCTGGATCAGCGACTTCACGCCGGCCGCGAAGGCCTTGCCGGTGATCAGCGCCGAGCGCGGGGTGGGCGTGACCAGGAGCTTGTTCAGGACCCCGGCGTCGCGCTCCCAGATGATCTGGATGCCGTAGAAGATGGCGATGAACATCGCGGACTGGGCGATGATGCCGGGCGCGAGGTAGTCGATGTAGGGGACGCCGGGGGTGGGGATCGCCTTGATGCGGGTGAAGGTCTGGCCGAAGATCAGCAGCCACAGGGCGGGCTGGACCGCGCGGGTGTAGAGCTCGGTGCGGTCGTGGCGCAGTTTCTGCAGTTCGACGGCGCACATCGCCACGACCCGGGTGGGCAGCAGCCGCCAGCCCGCGCGGGGCTCGGGCGGGCGCAGCAGCAGGCCGATGCCGCTCTCGCGGGCGCGGTCAGCCGACGCGCCTTGCGGTGCGGCGGGTGCTTCGGACATCGCGGAACTCTCCTGACTGGTCGTCGAGACCGCTGCCTGCCATGTCACGGAATACGTCCTCGAGGGTGGGCAGCGGGTCCGTTGCCTTGGCGCCACGGCGCTCACCGAGTCCCCGTCGCAGTTCGGCCGGGGTGCCGAGGGCCCGGATGCGGCCGCGGTGCATCAGGCCGACCCGGTCGCAGTACTGGTCGGCCTCGTCCATGTAGTGCGTGGTCACCAGGACCGTCATGCCGGTGGCGGCGCGCACGGCGTTGATGTGCTCCCACACGTCGGTGCGGGCGATCGGATCGAGCCCGATGGTCGGTTCGTCGAGGATCAGCAGCCGGGGTGCGCTGACCAGGGCCTGGGCGAGTTCGAGGCGGCGGATCATGCCGCCGGAGTAGGTGCCGGCGAGCCGGTCGGCGGCCTCGGTGAGGTCGACGGCGGCCAGGGCCTGTGCGACGCGCTCGGTGCGCTCGCGGCGGGGCACGTCGAAGACCCGGGCGAACAGGGCGATGTTCTCCCGGCCGGTCAGGCCCGCGTCGGCGGACAGCTGCTGCGGCACATAGCCCAGCAGGCGTCGTACGGCCATGGCCTCCTCGGCGGCGTCGCGGCCGAAGATCTGGACCATCCCGGCGGGGACGGGCAGCAGAGTGGTGATGCAGCGGATGGCGGTGGTCTTCCCGGCGCCGTTGGGCCCGAGCAGCCCGAAGACCTCGCCCTGCGCCACCGACAGGTCGAGCGCGTCCACCGCGTTGGTCTCACCGAAGGAGTAGGTGAGCCCCGTGCAGGCGACGGCCCCTGGATCGTCCCGCGTCATGACTCCTCGGCCTCCTCGTGCAGATTGACGGCGAGCTCGCGCAGGGCCGGGATCGCCGCGTGCAGCGCTTCCCGGTCGGCGGCGTCCAGCCGGGCCACCTGGCGTCGTACGAGGTCGGCGCGGCGTCTGCGCCACTCGCTCAGCCGGGCTTCGGCCGCGGGGGTGGGCAGCAGTCGCGCGGCCCGCCGGTCGGCCGGGTCCGTCTCGCGTACCAGATAGCCCTGCCGGGACAGCTGGTTGACCAGCGTCGAGACCGAGTTGCCTGCCAGATACAGCTCCTTGGCGGCGTCCGAGATCCCGATGCCGGGCCGGTCCACGACGAGGCGCAGCAGCTCCACCTCGGCGCCGCGCAGCCGGGGATCGGGCATGTCCCGGCGCAGCCGGCGCCGGATCAGCCGCTGGACGCCGACGAGCGCGTCGGCCAGTTCCTCGGGGAAGGTCTCGGGTTCCACACCGAGGAGGTTACCTCTGTAGCAGAGGTAACTTTCCCAAAGGCTGGTCAAGAGCTGCGCAAGTCGGGCGAGCACCCCGGAGCGGATATCACTCAGTGAATTCCAAAGATTTCGGAACGTTGCCTGTAGGCACTATTTCCGGTGCATTTTCAACCTTTCAGAATCACACGGTCGCAGGCCGTCATCGTATTCACGGAAGCATTCACGGAATTTGTTTCGGCGCCGCCCGTCGCGGGAATGCGCAATTCAGTGCTTCGGACAGGAGGCACGTCCGTGGGAGCCGGCCCTCCGGCCCCGGTGTCCTCCGCCTGGTCCGAGCCCGCGCCCCCACGGTTTCTGTCCCCGCCAGCACCCTGCTGAGGGAGGCGCGCACCATGCCTGTCACTGGCAGAACGAAGCCGCACCCGCACGACGACGCCCCCGACACCGCCGCCGATTTCGCCCGGCTGGCGCGCCTGCCCGCCGGCCCGGCACGCAAGGCGCTCCGCGACGAGCTGGTCGAGACCTGGCTGCCGATGGCCGAGCGCATCGCCGTCCGCTTCCGGGGGCGCGGCGAGTCCCTGGAGGACCTGTACCAGGTCGCCGCCCTCGGCCTCGTCAAGGCCGTCGACCACTACGACCCCGCGCGGGGCTGCGCCTTCGAGGCGTACGCCGTGCCGACCGTCACCGGCGAGATCAAGCGGCACTTCAGGGACCACATGTGGACGCTGCACGTGCCACGCCGTGTCCAGGACCTGCGCAACCGGGTGCGTCAGGCCACGAAGGAGCTGTCCCAGACGACTCCGGGCCGGGCGCCGACCCTCGCCGAGGTCGCCGAGTTCGCGCGCATGACCGAGGACGAGGCACGCACCGGGACGGAGGCCCTGGAGTGCTTCACCGCGCTGTCGCTGGAGGCCGAGATGCCCGGCACCGAGGGGTACGCCCTGGGTGACGCGATCGGCGGCCCGGACCCGGCGTTCGACATCGTCGTCGACCGGGTGGCCGTCAGGCCCTGCCTGGAGGCGCTCCCCGAACGCGAGCGGACCATTCTCTATCTGCGGTTCTTCCGGGGCATGACCCAAAGCCACATCGCCGAGCAGCTCGGCATTTCCCAGATGCACGTCTCCCGGCTGCTCAGCAGCTGCTTCGACCGGCTGCGCGAGGAGATCCTCACCGAGGCCAAGTGAGCCGCCGCCGTCACTCCGGCGGCACCCCGGGAATCTGCGTGGGGCCGTAGCGGTCGAGGGCCTCTTCCAGCTCGGCGCGGATTTCCGGGGGCATCTGCCCGGCCCGCCCCCACAGGAGGATCAGTTCGGCGACGTTGCGCAGCTTGATGTTGGTGTGCTGGGAGACGTCCTTGAGCACTTCCCACCCCTGGTCGGGTGTGACCCTGCCGAGCGCGACGACCATGCCGATCGCCTGGTCGACGACGGCATGCGACGCCACCGCCTCCTTGAGCTGGTCGATCTCTGCCTGCAGCTCGAAGATGCGGTCCGACTCGTCGGCGGGTTCGCCCGGTACTGCTGACACGCTTCCATCCTGTCACTCGTCCGGCCCCGCGCCACCGGACGGGACGCGGACAGGCCACCGTTTCGGTGCCGCCACCGGGGTACTCGGCAGGCGCCCCGAGCGGTTCCGGTCGGACACTGGGAGGAAACCTGTGGCCCCCGGCCGACGAGAGCAGGACAGGAACGCCATGAACCACGACCTGAAACGACCCAGCACCACCAAGAAGGTCCTGTCCACGCACTCAGTGTTCGGCGCGCCCTGCTGGGTGAGCCTGACCAGCCGCGACCAGCAGACCACGGAGGAGTTCTACGGGGCCGTGCTGGGCTGGGAGTGGCAGCCGGCGAAGCTCGGCGACCGCTTCCGGGTCGCGCTGGCGGACGGCACACCCGTGGCCGGGATCGCCGCGGTGGCCTCCATGTGGCAGATGGCGGTGGCCTGGACGCCGTACTTCGCCGTGCCCAGCGCGGACGAGGCGGCGGCGCGGGCCCAGGAGCGCGGTGGTACGGCGGCAGTGGGGCCGCTGTCCTTCCCGCCCGGGCGGGCGGCGCTGCTCGCCGACCGGGACGGCGCGACCTTCGGGATCTGGGAGGGCGAGCTCGTCGCGAACTGGGAGAGCTGGCGCGAGGCCCAGCCGGCCTTCATCAAGCTCCACACGCGTGATGCCTTCGACGCCGCGATCTTCTACGGCGAGGTCCTCGACTGGGCGTCGGACCGTCCCGGCTGCTGCGAGGTGCACTACGAGGGCGGCGAGGTCGTCCTGCGCAGCCGGGGCGATGTGGTGGCGCGCATCGAGTCGGGTGCGCTGGGGTCCGCTCCCGATCCCGCGATCCGGCCGCACTGGCAGGTCCACTTCGCGGTCTCGGACGTGGCGGCCTGTGTGCGGGCCGCGGAGGTGCACGGCGGCAGCGTCCTGTCCAAGGGCAGCGAGGAAGCCGTCCTGCGCGACCCCGACGGCGCGCAGTTCACGGTGACCTCGCGACGCGAACGCTGACGCTGACGGACGGCGTGGCGCGTCACTTGGCCTTGCGCGATGGCCTCGACAGCAGGACGAGACTGCGTGCCTCGACCGTCATCTCCGTGCCCGCCTTGTGCTCGGCCTCGTCGGCGCCCTGCGGCTCGGCGGTGTCGATCAGGGTCGTCCAGCGTTCGCCGTAGGTGACGTCCGGCAGGAGGAAGTCCACCGGCTCCCAGTAACCGTTGAGCAGGAGCAGGAAGGAGTCGTCCACCACGGGCTCGCCGCACGGATCGGGTTCGGCGATGGCGTCGCCGTTGAGGAAGACGCCGACGGAGTGGGCGTCGGAGCGGTCCCAGTCCTCGTCGGCCATCTCGCGTGCGTCCGGCAGCAGCCACACCAGGTCGGGCAGCGGCTGGCCCGCGTGCGTCACGGTCTCGCCGCGGAAGAAGCGGCGCCGGCGCAGCACGGGGTGGGCCGCGCGCAGCCCGATGACGTACCGGGTGAAGTCGGCCAGCGCCTGCTGGTCCTCGGTCAGCCGCCAGTCGATCCAGGAGACTTCGTTGTCCTGGCAGTAGGCGTTGTTGTTGCCCCCCTGGGTACGGCCCAGCTCGTCGCCGTGGCAGAGCATCGGGATGCCCTGCGAGAGCAGCAGGGTGGCCAGGAAGTTGCGCTGCTGACGGGCGCGCAGGTCCAGGACGGCCGGGTCGGCGGTCTCGCCCTCGGCGCCGCAGTTCCAGGAGCGGTTGGTGCTCTCGCCGTCCCGGTTGCCCTCGCCGTTGGCCTCGTTGTGCTTGTCGTTGTGGGAGACGAGGTCGCGCAGGGTGAACCCGTCGTGCGCGGTGACGAAGTTGACGCTGGCCCGCGGGCGGCGCCGGCTGTGCTGGTACAGGTCGGCGGAGCCGGTCAGCCGGGAGGCGAACTCGCCGAGCGTGTGCGGCTGGCCGCGCCAGAAGTCCCGTACGCAGTCCCGGTACTTGCCGTTCCACTCCGACCACAGGGGCGGGAAGTTGCCCACCTGGTAGCCGCCCTCGCCCACGTCCCACGGCTCGGCGATCAGCTTGACCCGGCTGATCACCGGGTCCTGCTGGATCAGGTCGAAGAACGCCGACAGTCGGTCCACCTCGTGGAACTGCCGGGCCAGCGTGGCCGCGAGGTCGAAGCGGAAGCCGTCGACATGCATCTCGGTGACCCAGTACCGCAGCGAGTCCATGATCAGCTGCAGGACGTAGGGGTGGCGCATCAGCAGGCTGTTGCCGGTGCCGGTGGTGTCGTAGTAGTGGCCCCAGTCGCCGTCCACGAGGCGGTAGTACGAGGCGTTGTCGATGCCGCGGAAGGACAGGGTCGGGCCCTTCTCGTTGCCCTCGGCGGTGTGGTTGTAGACGACGTCCAGGATCACTTCGAGGCCGGCCGCGTGCAGCGCCTTCACCATCGACTTGAACTCGGTGACCTGCTGGCCGCGGGTGCCGTGGGCGGCGTAGGCGTTGTGCGGCGCGAAGAAGCCGATGGTGTTGTAGCCCCAGTAGTTGGACAGGCCGCGGTCCGTGAGCACGCCGTCCTGCACGAACTGGTGCACCGGCATCAGCTCGACGGCCGTGACGCCGAGCGAGGTCAGGTGCTCGACTACCGCCGGGTGCGCGAGACCCGCGTAGGTGCCGCGCAGGTCGGGTGGGACGTCGGGGTGGGTCCGGGTGAGGCCCCGTACGTGCGCCTCGTAGATCACGCTGTCGGCGTACGACCGCCCGAGCGGCCGGTCGTCGCCCCAGTCGAAGGCCGGGTCGGTGACCACGCCGAGCATGGTGTGCCCGGCGCTGTCGGCGGGGGACGGGCCGTCCGCTGCGCGCTCGAAGAGCGAGGCGTGGTTGTCGACCTGCCCGTCCACGGCTCTGGCGTACGGGTCCAGCAGGAGCTTGGCCGGATTGCACCGGTGGCCGAGGGCCGGCTGCCAGGGGCCGTGCACCCGGAAGCCATAACGCTGCCCGGGCCGGATGCCGGGCAGGTAGCAGTGCCACACGAAGCCGTCGACCTCGTTCATCTGGACGGCGCGGTGCGTGCCGCGGTCGTCGACGAGAACCAGGTCGACGCGTTCGGCGACCTCGCTGAACAGGGCGAAGTTGGTGCCGTTCCCGTCATGGGTGGCGCCCAGCGGGTAGGGGCGCCCGCTCCACACGGGCACCCCTTTCCGCTGCGGTCGGCGCGCGGTCACCGCGCATCCTCCAGAACGCCGTCCGGCGTGCTCGCGGGCCCGGCCAGGGCCGCGACGGGCACCTCGCGGGGCACCTGGAGCACCTCGGGCAGGCTGGGCCACGGCGCCGTGGGGACGAGCGGGACACGCTCGCCGGCTCGGGCGCGCTGCGAGAACCAGATGACCTTGCTGCCGGTGTCGGTGGCGCAGCAGCCCCAGCCGTCGCTCATCGCGGCGATGTGCTCCAGACAGCCGCGCAGGTCCTGGTCCGGGCGCAGTTCGCAGTCGTTCTCACCGATGGCGGTGATGAGGTGCTGGCCGTTCCACCACATCTCGATCGACGTGTTCTTGTCCGTGGCGTGCTCGTCGATGGCCTTCAGCAGCATCTCGGTGCCTCGACAGACGGGCTCGACCAGGATGTCCAGGTCCCAGTACCGGAGGTGAGCGGCCAGGATGCGCCTGACCTGTCCGACCCGTTCCGGGCTGACCTCCACGTCGAGGTGGTAGTAGCAGGGCGATGCGGTCTTCATCGTCGTTCGCTCCTCACCGGCGAAGCTCTCGCTTCCCCTCACCCCCTGCGGGGCCTGGGCCCCGAACACGAAGCGTGAGCACTGATCGCTTCTGAGTCACCTCAAGCGTGGACGGGCTACGCCATTCGTGCAACACGAGAGAAGCGACGAGGTGACCGAGGTGAATGGGACGCACGAGGTGGTTGAAGCTCCAACAAGACGCTGAGTCGTGACGCGTGCACCATGTGTGAAGACCTCGATGCCCGTAACGGATCCGTGCGCGCCCGCGCATGGCCACCGCCCGACGGTCGGGAGACGCGCCATCGAGCCCCTGGAAGGTGAACGGCACCATGCTGCTGCCGGCCAAAGCCGAAGTGGCCCGCCAACTGCGGCGGTACCGGGCGTGGGAACGCATGATGCTCGCGGCCCCCACCGACCGCAGGGTTCGGGCCACTTTCGAGAACTCGGGCTACACCCTCTGCGTGCTGATGGGGAAGCGCTGCGCGCGCGAGGCCGCGGACGCCGCCGAGCGCTATCTGCGGACCACTCTGACCGCCTACCTCCGGGAGGACAGCGAGCGGCCCGGGACCCGCGTCCGGGACAGACGGGCCCCGCCGGCCACGGGCCGGCGTTCCCCCGCGGGGAGGTAGGCACCTTCCGGCAGCTTGGATCCCCGGCCGGGCCACGGACCCGGCCTCGAGCACGGCGGAGGTGCATCCCATGAGTTCGAACCAGGTCATCGGCCGCATTCCGGTGCGGGACGTCAGGCCCGCCGTGGAGTGCGGCAGGCGTCCGGCGAAGGCCGTCGTGGGCGAGACGTTCGAGGTCACCGCGACCGTGTTCCGCGAGGGCCACGACGCGGTCGCCTGCAACGTCGTCCTGACGGATCCGGAGGGCGGACACGGCCCCTGGACGCCGATGCGGGAACTGGCGCCCGGCACCGACCGCTGGGGCGCCGAGGTCACCCCCGACGTCGAGGGACGCTGGACGTACCGCGTCGAGGCGTGGAGCGACCCGCTGGCCACCTGGCGCCGCACGGCCGGCATAAAGGTGCCGGCCGGCATCGACACCGGGCTGGCCCTGGAGGAGGGCGCCGACCTGTACGAACGGGCGGCGGCCGGGGTTCCGCAGGGCCCGGAGCGTACGGCGGTGCTGGCGGCCGTGGAGACCTTGCGCAACGACATCCTGCCGGTCGCCACACGTCTCGCCGCAGCGTTGACGCCGGAGGTGGACGCGGTCCTGGCCCACTATCCGCTGCGGGAGCTGGTGACGGCGTCGGAGACGCTGCCGCTGCTGGTGGAGCGGGAACGGGCCCTGTACGGCTCCTGGTACGAGTTCTTCCCGCGCTCGGAGGGCACACCGGAGCGGCCGCACGGCACGTTCCGCACCGCGGCCCGCCGGCTTCCGGCGATCGCCGCGATGGGCTTCGACGTGGTGTATCTGCCGCCGATCCATCCGATCGGCCACACCTTCCGCAAGGGCCGCAACAACACGCTCTCGCCCGGACCGCAGGACGTCGGGGTGCCGTGGGCGATCGGTTCCCCCGAGGGCGGCCATGACGCGGTGCACCCGGAGCTGGGGACGATCGAGGACTTCGACTGGTTCGTGCGGGAAGCGAGAGGCCTGGGCATGGAGATCGCCCTGGACTTCGCGTTGCAGTGCTCGCCCGACCATCCGTGGGTGCAGAAGCATCCGGAGTGGTTCCACCACCGCCCGGACGGGACGATCGCGTACGCGGAGAACCCGCCGAAGAAGTACCAGGACATCTACCCGATCGCCTTCGACGCGGACATGGACGGGCTGATCGCCGAGACCCTGCGGGTGCTGCGGCACTGGATGGACCACGGGGTGCGGGTCTTCCGCGTGGACAACCCGCACACCAAGCCGGTGGTGTTCTGGGAGCGGGTCATCGCCGACATCAACCGCACCGACCCGGACGTGATCTTCCTGGCCGAGGCGTTCACCCGGCCGGCGATGATGCACACCCTGGCGCAGACCGGTTTCCAGCAGTCGTACACGTACTTCACCTGGCGCACCAGCAAGCAGGAGCTGACCGAGTACCTGACCGAGCTGTCCGGCGAGGCGGCCGCCTACATGCGGCCCAACTTCTTCGCCAACACCCCGGACATCCTGCACGAGTACCTCCAGCGCGGCGGCCGGCCCGCCTTCGAGGTGCGTGCGGTGCTGGCCGCGACGCTGTCGCCGACCTGGGGCATCTACAGCGGCTACGAGCTGTGCGAGAACACCCCGCTGCGCGACGGCAGCGAGGAGTACCTCGACTCGGAGAAGTACCAGATCAAACCCCGCGACTGGGA